>JALSSE010000102.1 GCA_026984415.1 Hydrogenothermaceae bacterium
AATTAAGGGTTGAGGACAAAGAATACTCAAAACAAAGTGGTAGTATATATAAAGGCAAGATTAAAAGATTAGTTCCCGGTATGAATGCAGCATTTATAGATATAGGACAGGAAAAAGAGGCATTCCTGCCGTTAAAAGATACATGCCCAAAAACATTAGAACATACAAACTGCAACGAATTAAAAGTAGGAGATAGTATTTTAGTTCAGGTAAAGAGGTCTCCAATAAGTACAAAAGGTGCAAAACTGTCCTGTAAAATATCCCTTCCAGGGAAGTATTTAGTATTACTTCCTTCAAATGAACAGATTTCAATATCGTCAAAATTTGAAGACCCAGAATTAAGGGAAGAGATAAAACAGAGAATAAAAGAGTTATTAGAACCTTATAATCCAGAAAATTATGGGTACATAATAAGAACATCTGCCTATGACATACCAGATGATTATATAATAGAAGATTTTTTAAACCTCAAGTCCCTATGGGAGAAAATACTAAAAAAAGCGAAAAAGAAAAAAGGCGTTTTCCTTTTGTATGAAGAACCTTTAAAAGCATTCTCAATAATAAGAGATTATGCAGGAAAATTTGATAACATTTTAGTAGATTCAACCACAATTTATAGAGAAATAAAAAACTACTGTAAAGAACATTTCCCAAAGCTTATTTCTAAAATAAAACTTTACAGGAAAAGGAAACAGTCCCTCTTTTCACTTTACCAGATAGACTCATTACTTAATAAAATCCTGAATACACACGTCTGGTTAAAAAGTGGTGGATATATTGTAATAAATGAAACAGAAGCATTAGTTGCAATAGATGTAAATAGTGGAAGCCACTGTAAACAAAAAACATTAGAAGAAACAGCTATAAAAATAAACTCTGAAGCAGCAAAAGAAGTAGCAAGGCAGATGAGATTAAGGGATTTAGGTGGAATTATTATCATTGATTTTATTGATATGAAACAGGAAGAAAATAAAGAAGAAATAATAGGAATTTTGAAAGAAGAGTTTAAAAAAGACAAAAGACCTATAAAAATCAGAGGATTTACAACCCTTGGGCTTCTTGAGGTTACAAGAAAAAAAATTGATGAAAGTCTTATAAAGCAATTAAGTGAAGTCTGTTATGTGTGTAGAGGGAAAGGGTTTACAAAAAACGGTAATCTAATTCTATTTGAGATAGAAAAAACCATTAACGAAATGAAACCTTTTTCAAAACTAAAGGTCAGTATAAATCCAAGATTAAAAACAGATATTGAAGCCTTAATATCATCATTAAAACTAAAAAATAGCATAAATATAGACTATAATATAAACTTACCAGTAGACAAATTTGAAATAGAGAGAGTGGAATGAAAAAATTTTTTATTACATTATTAGCGTTGTCATCAATCATATTTACACAGTCTTGCAGTAAAAAAGTAAACTACACTAAAGAAAATACATTACACAAAGGAATAATTGATTACCAGAAAGGAAAATATGAAAAGGCAATAAAAGAGCTTAAACACGCAATCTACGACGTAAAAGGTATGACAAATCAGGAAATAATGGTTGCAAAGTTTACCCTTGCAAATGCCTACTTTAAAAAGGGAATGTATATAGATGCAATAGTTGAGTTTGAAGAATTTATCTCCCTTTACCCAACATCTAAAAAAATACCAGAAGCCCTTGTTAAACTTGCAAAAGCTTATTATAAAATATCACCAAGTCCAGATAGAGACCTTACCTATGTTTACAAAGCAGAAGAAAAAGCAATGGAAGTTATAAATAACTATCCAGATTCAAGATACGTTACAGAAGCTGAAAGGGTATTAAGGGCAGCAAAAAAGAAAGAAGCAAAACATTTCATAAAAATAGCTGAGCTTTATGAAAAATTAGGAAAATACTACTCTGCATCTGTTTACTACAACGATGTTTACGATAACTTTACAGATTATATAGAAAAAGATTATATAGAATACAGATTAGGTTACTGCTTATTAAATGTTGATAAACAATATAAAGACACAATAAAAGAATATAGAAAAAAAATAAAAGATATAGAAAAGAAAATCAAAAAAGCAAAAACTTCTGAAGAAAAGGAAGTGCTTACAAATAGAAAATTACTTTTAGAAGACCAGCTAAACACATTTTTAGACAGAATTGAAACAGGTAAAAAAAGAGGTATTGTAATTTTAGAAAATGCATATAAAATGTATCCAAAATCACCTTACAGGAAAGATATAAAAACTTTACTCAAACATTACAAAAAAGGAGGTAAAAAAGATTAAGACAGAAGAACTTGTAAACAAGGCAGTTTCCGCTGCTGAAGAAAAGAAAGGAGAAGATATTGTAGTTTTAGATATAGGTAAAATATCTCCAATCGCAGACTACATGATTATCATATCAGGGGAAGTTCCTGTACATACACAGGCTATATGTGATTCAATCATATCAGAACTAAAAAAAGAGAATGTCTATCCATTACACGTTGAAGGGTATAACAAAGGAAGATGGATAGCAATAGATTACGGAGATGTAATGATAAACATTTTCATACCAGAAGTAAGGGAGTACTACCAGTTAGAATGGTTGTGGTCAGATGCCCCAAAAGTAGAAATTAAATCTGCAAATGCCTGAAGATAAATTTTTCAAAGAAGTAGAAAAATTTTACTTAGAAAAAAAAGGATTCGGAAGCCAGCTTTCTGCCAAAGAAAGAGAGATAATCCAGAACTGGTTTAAAGAAAAAATAAAATTAAAAACAATAAAAAATATTATAACTGAAGAGCTTAACAGATTACCAATTTCAAAAAGAAAAAAATTTTCCCTTGTTTCCGTTGACCAAAGAATAAAACAACACAAAAAATCAATCATAAAAAAACAAAATCAAGAAAAAATAAGTTTAACTTCAAAATGGGAAAAATTCATAAAACTGAACAATTTACCAGAACACCTTATCCAAACTAAAGATGAAGATAAGGACTTTGCAATACAAAACAACATTATTAACTATTTATGGAAAAAAATGACAGAAGAAGAAAAAAAAGAAATCTTTAAAAAAGCAAAATTAAGGGTAAACTCAAATATTAACCTTACTAAAGACGAGTATGAAAAAGCTATAAAATCCCAGATTAGAAAAGAGATTAAAAAGTTGTACAATATTCCAGATTAAACTCTCTGATACTGGTCATAAATTACTTAAATTATAAATTGTTAAAATCAAACAAAATACTGATAGGAGGAAGCAAACCATGTCTGACATAAATAAACCAGAAATTCTTGCACCTGTAGGACATTATGAAGGACTTGCAGCTGTTATAAAAGCAGGTGCCGATGCAATTTATATGGGTTGTGGGAAAATAAATCAAAGGGCAAGGAAAGCAAATTTTGACATAGAAGATGTAAAAGAAATAAGAAAAATAACACAGGATAAAGGATTAAAACAGTACATAGTTTTAAACTCAATAGTTTTTGAAGATGACTTACCCTACATAAATGAAACATTAGACCAGCTAAAAGAAGTTGGTGTCGATGCTGTAATAGGATGGGATATGGCTGTTCTATCAGGTTCTATTGAAAGGGGAATTGAAACCCATCTATCAACAATGGCTTCTGTTTCAAACTCACAGGCTGCAAAATTTTATGAAAAATTAGGAGTAACAAGGATTGTTCCTGCAAGGGAAGTAAAACTTGAAGGTTTAATTGATATGAAAAACAAAACAAACCTTGAAATAGAAATTTTTATACACGGGGCAATGTGTATGGCTGTTTCTGGAAGATGTTTCCTCTCCCATGATGTTTTTGAATCATCTGGAAATAGGGGA
>JALSSE010000103.1 GCA_026984415.1 Hydrogenothermaceae bacterium
TTAAAAAAGTGGAATACAGGAGAAATAAAAAATGCTAATGAATGCAGTTCCAATATTAAATGAAATTTACGAAAACCTTAAGGAATTTTATAAAACAGGAAAAAAATATACTATTTTTACAAATAAAATTCCCCTTTCTGATGAAGATAGAGAGTTTCTTAACGAAATTTTAGGTGAAGGAGATGTAAAAATAGAAATTAAATCAGATTTTCAACCAGCAGAATGGAAAGAAACGGAAATTTACGGGGTCTGGATTGGAATAATTTATGATAAAAATAAAAATCCAGTTGTAGAAACCATAGAAATAACAGATTTTCCAGAGATTGCAAAATCCCAGAGGGAAGATATAAAAAACTCTATAAAAAATCTTGAAGAAATTCTAAATAAGTATAAAACTCCAAATTAGGTGAGGACAATTAAGAATAGTATTTAAATGAGAAAAGAAATTGAAAGTTTTAAAGAATATAAAATAGTTTTTTATGACCTTGCTAAATGGACTACTATCTCTGTCTTTAAAGGTGCAGTTGTTGGATTTTCTGTAAGTATTTTTCTGATTATTTTGGAAATTCTTGTTAATCAAATACACGGTTCAGCAATTTTTGGAGTACCGTACTTTTTTCTTTTACCTTTAGCTATGGGGTTAAGTGCGTGGATTGTTTATAAAACATTACCTGAAGCTGAAGGGGATGGAACAGAAGATATTATCAGGGATTCTATAGAAAACAACAGAAGACTAAATATTTTTAGTTTTACAGTAAAGCAAATAGCTACAGTTATCACTATTGTTTTTGGTGGTTCAGCTGGGAAAGAAGCCCCTTCAGCCCAGATTGGAAGCTATATATCCCTTGTTTTTTCCAGACTATTAAAACTTTCTCATGCTGATAGGATTTTAACAATAATTACAGGAGTAAGTGCTGGATTTTCAGTTGTTTTTGGAGCTCCAATTGCTGGAGCACTGTTTTCTCTTGAAGCTTTTTTCTCAGGAAGAATTCTTTATAGGGTCTGTGTTCCTGCTTTTATTTCTGGTTTTATAGCTTTTTGGACTATGCAGGTTATGAAAGTTAGTTATATTTACAAACCTATAAAAGTTGAGTTTGTTCCAAATTTGTGGGAATTGTTCAATTTTATAGAGGTTGTTTTATCAGAAATTTTCTTTGGTTTAGTTTCTTACATCGTAATCATTGCGATAGAAAATGCCACAAAATTTGCAAAATTAGTTATAATTCATCCATTTTTTAAAGGACTGATTGGTGGATTGATAGTTGTAGTTTTAACCCTCATATTTGGAGAAGAGTATTTAGGACTTGGATTAGAAACTATTTCTGAAAGTCTTTCTCAGGAGTACCATGCCTCTATTTTAGAACCTTTATTAAAAACTTTATTTACAGCCATAACACTTGGATTTGGTGGAAGTGGTGGATTTGTAACTCCAATCTTTTTTGTTGGTTCTACTGCTGGAAACTTTTTTGGACATCTTATTGATGGAAATGTTCCTCTTTTTGCTGCTTTAGGATTTGTTGCAGTTTTATCCGGTTCTACAAATTCTCCAATTGCCTCAACAGTTCTTGCAGTTGAGCTTTTTGGCTCTGAAATTGTTCACTACGCAGCTGTTGCTTCTATTGTTTCTTATATTGTTTCCTCTAAAAAATCTGTATTCTCTGCTGAAATTATTGATATTATTGATAAACGGTTTAGAGTGCATTATAAATAATTTATAATGTAATATAATAAAAAACAAAAATAAAACTAACGGTTTAAAAATTGTACGAATTACTTTCTGAAATTTACAAAGAGCTAAAATATAAAACTGGTTATGTATATGTAATAAAAGTCCTTCCTTTTAAAGAAAAAACAGGTTATTTACTCTCCTTAAAAGGAAAAAGTACACCACCTAATAAACGGAGACCAATTATCATAGTTAATAATACTCATGAAAAAATAAAATTTTTTGCAATTAGTTCTAACAAAAATTTTTCACACAGTAGACCCAAATTTAATTTAAAAAAATGCAAAATAACCAAACTTCCTGATGATTGTTTAGGGTTAAATTTAACAGATAAAAAAATAAATCTTGTTTTTGCGAAAAAAAATAAAAACAAAAACTTCCGTGTTTATTATGAAATTGATATTCATATTTTTGATGAGCTACAAAGAGAAGGAAATTTAAAGTACTGTGGAAAATGTAATGAAGATTTAATCTATGAAGCTGAATTTTTAATAGAAAAATATTTTGGAGTATAGTAATGTCAGAAAATTTTGAAGTTCATGAATTAATATACAAATATATTTTGGATTATGATAAAAAAGGTGAAGAAATATTAAAAAACATATTTGGAAAAATTTTAAGGAAACCTGAATTCGATACTTTGAGAACTTCTTCTGACTATTTTGATGACTTATACTATGAATTTTATGATAAGAAAGTTTTATCCCAAAGAGAAGTTTATACTGATAAATTCCAAAACAATAAAAAAGGATTAATAGCTTTTTTACAAAAAGTTATATATAACTTTCTACAAGACCAAAGGGATAAAAAAGTATTAAAAGCTGAACCAATGACAGTTATTAAGAATAATGAAGAAAAAATAGAATTATCAGATTTAATAGAAAATCCAAATAATATTGATATAATCAAAATTATAGAAGCAAAAGAAATACTTAATCATCTAAATGAATTTTTTAATCAAGAAGATAAAAAAACACTTTGTTATATATTTTTTAGAGATAAGTTTGAAAAGGATTACTGTATTAAGAATGTAAAGCCAGATACAATATATAAACGTGTTGAAAGAATGAAAAAAGATAAATTACCAAAATTCATTGAAGCATATAATATTACTTTTGATAGTTTTGTAATATTCAAGGATAACATTATGCTGTCAGAAGTTTGTAAGAAAATATGTTTATAAAGTAAATAGAAGATAACAGGGGACTACTATGAGTAATTACTTTGAAGAAACCTATAAATTGTATATAGATAGTTTAAAAGAAAATATAGAAGAAAATTTAAAGAAAATTGCTGAAGAAATGAATTTGGAATATAAAGAACAAAAACCTAATAAAAACACAAAAATTCCAGAATTTGGGGATATATTTCAATTATTTCAAAATAAATTACCAATTTATTATCTATTTATAGAAAAAGAAAATGATTTATATAAAGTTGTAAAGGTTAGTGAATGGTGGAGATTAGCAAATCAAAATGATATGTTAATAGAAGTTTTAGGAGAACCTTTTATCATTGAAACTTGGAATACATTTTACCTGACAAAAGAAGAAATTGAAAATAGCCAATTCCTTGATACATTAAACGAAGAAGATAAAAAAATCTTAAAAACCTTTTTAGAAGGGAAAATAGACCAGCTACCACAAAATAAAAGAGGTCTTACTGTTCCAGAAGGAAATTATAATTTTTATCAAAACAAATTCCACAAAAAAGAAAGTGAAATTGTAAGAGATTTTGCCTTAAGAGTTTTTGATATTATTGAAGAAGATGAAAAATCTTTAATGGCAACAATTGAACTTCCTCCAGAAAGATTACAAGAACAACTTTTAGCTGCAGGTGAAGAAAAAACAGTTTATAGAGGAGATAACTTTATACTCTTTATAGATGAAGAAAATAAAATAATAGAACTTGAACCGTCAGAAGAATTAATAGGGAAATCAGTTTTATTAAAGGTTTATGATGAGGAATACAGATTTGAAAATCTACCAGAAAAAATAAAGCTTTTAATACCTGAAAAATACACAGGTAAAATAAATATTGACTACATCGGAAGAAATATACATATA
>JALSSE010000104.1 GCA_026984415.1 Hydrogenothermaceae bacterium
TATAAATAACTTTCCTTCCTGTTTTTACAACACCTTTCTTTTTCAATTCATCTAAAGCTTTTGTTGTAGCTTCTCTTGTTGCACCAATCATATTTGCAATATCGTTGTGGGACAGAGAAATATTTATCTTTGTAAGAAGGTTTCCTTCTTCATCGTGTACTTTTACACCAAATTTGTCCCTTAATCTTTTTAATAAAGCTGTTAATCTTTCTGAAACAGTTTTAAATGCTAAATCCTCAATAAACATTTCAAGTTCATAAACTCTCAATCCAAGGAGTTTATTGACTTTAATATGTATAACAGGATTTTTTTCTACAATTGAAAAGAATAAATCCTTGTTTACAACACATAAAGTTGCATTCTCAAAAGCTTCTGCATATTCATTGAAATTTTCCCTGTCCTGTCCAGTTAAAGCTCCAAAAACTTCACCTTCTTTTAAAATTGTGTATATTATTTTTTTACCTGATGGGTCTATTTTATACAGCTGAACTTTTCCAGACTTTAAAAAGTATATATTGTTCTGCAGCTCCTCTGGAGAATATATAATTGAACCTTTATTACAGTAAATCATATTTGAATTCTTATCAATTAATTTCATATCTTCTTCTTTTATCTCAGCTAACAAATCCATTCTCTTTAAATACCAAAATTTATTCATTTTTTCACTTCCTACTAAATAGTATAGTAGATTATTTCCATAAGTCAATAACCTTTTTTATATAATAAATCTATAATTTAATAAATGAACAGTAAAGGATATAAATCAGATATTTTTGAATTTATTAGAACTTTTGAAATTTACAAATTCTAAAACTTTTGTTTTATTTATTTTACCCTGAGAAACAGCACAGGCATCAACACATTCTCCACATTCTATACAGGCCTGTATTCCTCGATTAAAATCATTAATAAAGGCCATTTTTCTCGGGTCTAATCCCATTGGACAGGATTTTATACATTCCTTACAGTCTAAACAGCCATTTTTATCTGTAAGAACCGGTTTATAAAAGTGAAAGAATGGTGTTATTTTATGGTAAATTCCTGTTGGACAGTAAACTCTACACCATTTATCAGCTAAAAATACCTCAAAAAAGAAAATTAAAGAAGATATTGTAAATCCTATCCATAATGGAATAAATGAAGGATTTGTACTATAAAAGAATACCCTTAAATCTGTAATCCAGTTGAAAATCAAGATGTTTAAACCTATTGAAACAATAAGAGAAATAAAAATATAAAAAGCTCTATTTAGTTTTGATGATTTTGTATTGTAAGTCAGTTTTCTAAAAAATTCCTGTACTTCTGCAATTAATCCACCGGGACATATCCAGCCACAAAAAACTCGACCTAAAACAAGATTACTAAAGACAATGAATATAGAAATACCACCAATTCCGATAACTATCCATCCAAAAGCATCAGTAACAGGGTGTGGTTTACCAAATAGGTAAGATTCCCCATGGGCAATATCTAATTTTACTATTTTAAAAAGGGGAACAATTATCAAAATTAATAGAAAAAATATATAAGAAATATTTCTTAAAACTTTAAATTTGTGTTTCTCAAAATTAGATAAAATCGTTTCCATTTTTACCAACCAGTATTAAATTATTCGAATTTCATTATACCAGAAAAATTAAAGAAAAGTAAGTGTTTGTTAACTTAAGAAATTAATTTAATAGAACAAAATAAAATAAACAATTGAGTTATAAAAAGAATTTAAACTAAAATTATCCAGATAAGGTTCCAATAGGTTAAATCAGTTTTTTATTGCTCCAGCGTTGCTTCGTGGACTGTAGAAGCAAAAGGAACAATTCTTTCTCTTTTTACCCAGACTTCTGAACCGTTTTTGCTGACTTTACTCTCGTAACTAATTTTTACTCCCCATACTTTTTTCCCTGACTTATTCACAAAAAAGTCTGGACCTTCTATTTTTATATTCCTTGCAGACGGTGGAAGTTTAATTTTTTTTCTTAACGTTTTATCCTGTCCATCGTGATGGTACATAATCCAGACAACTTTTTCAACTTCCACTGGTTCTGGTTCTTCTTTTTTTACTTCTTCTTTAGATACAGGTTTTTCTATTTCTTCTTTTTTCTTTATTTTTTTAATGTATTTTCCAAAATTTTTTATAAAGGTGTCAGAAAATACTTTTAGAGTAGTTAAAGTTTTTTCAAGATATTCTTCTGCTGTTCCATGTTCTTTTATATGTCCAATGGTATCAATCTCAAAATGTAAATTCCAGCCATTAGCTTTTGCTACTATATTTGCAACTTCAATTGTTTTTTCTTCCTCTTCTTTAATAATTTCCTCTATTTCATCAAGGTTTGAAGAAAATTTATTTTTAAAATCCTGTAAATGTGTTATTGCAACAAGAACATTTGTTTCCTCTTTGAGTTTTTTTAATGTTTCTGGCGTTTCAGCAAGAACCATAGCTTTTCTTATTTCACAGAAGTGGGATTTTAAATCTTCAGTAATATTAGAGGACATATTTATTCTTGAAGCAAATTCTTCTATTTCTTCAATAACTTCTTTTGGCATATTTTTTAGTCTTTCTTCAATTTCCTTTGCCTCACCTGTACAGGGAATAAAATACACATCCCACCTTTTAGCTTTTGCGACAAAGTTGGCTAATTTTACAGTTATATCATTTTCTTCAACAGCAACTTCTCTCATTTTCTTTATAATTGAACCTAACCTCTTTTCCCATACCCGTGAATGTGTAAAGGCACAAAAGTAATCTGCATGTTTTTTTAGTTTTTCTAACTCTTCAGAATTTTTAGCTTTTAACATTTCATCTCTGATTATACAGCTGTATTTAATGATATCTTCTGGTCTCTCTAATTTTTCAAAAATTAAGCCCATTGCCCTCTTCCTGTTTGTTATTTTTAAATATTTTATAATATTATTACATAAATATAAATAGTTATATTACTAAGGGGTTTTAAATTGTTAAAAATCGGTTGGATAGGATTAGGACATATGGGAATGCCTATGGCAAAAAGATTACACACAGCAGGTTATGATATAAAAGTGTATAACCGTACTTTGAAAAAAGCAGCACTGAGTGGAATGCACTTTGTAGAAAAATTAGAGGATTTACTAAAAGACAGAGATGTAATAATCACTATGCTTTTTGATGCCGATTCTGTTGAGGAAGTTTATCAGGAAATTTTTAAAACTGGTGATATTTCTGGAAAAATTTTCATAGATATGACTACAGGTTATCCGAAAACATCTAAAAAAATTGCCGAGGAAATAATAAAAAGAAATGCAGATTTTTTAGAAGCTCCTGTTATTGGAAGTGTTCAGCCAGCTGAAAAAGGACAGCTAACGATTCTTGTAAGTGGTGATGAAAATACTTTAAACAGAGTTTATGAGATATTTTCTGTTCTTGGTAAAAAGATTTTTTATATGGGAGAGTACGGAACTGCTTCCTGTATGAAGCTTATAAATAATTCTGTTTTAGGTTCATTCTTAACAGCCATCTGTGAAGCTGTTGTTTTTGCAGAAAAATCCGGAATAGATAAAAAAACTGCCATTGAAATTTTAGAAAATGGTGCAGGTCAATCAATGGTTCTTTCTGCCAAAAAAGACAAAATTCTCCATGAAAATTATGAAACCCAGTTTTCAGTAGATTTAATTAATAAAGATTTGAATTACGCATTGAACCTATCTAAAGATATTAATTTACCTGTACCTTTTACAAACCTTGCCCGTGAATTTTATATATCTGCAAAAGCTAACAATTTAGGTGATAAAGATTTTTCAGCAGTATTGGAAATATTT
>JALSSE010000105.1 GCA_026984415.1 Hydrogenothermaceae bacterium
TAATATCGTATGAAAAGTTTGAAAGAATTATATCTAAATAGTCTAAATCTTCACCTTCTATCTGATTTTTCCTATCAGAAATAATAATAAGGTACATATCAAGTTCTTCATTTATTGATTTTTTTAAGACAGTTATCGTGTCTGGGGTATTTAGTAAACAGGCTTTAAATTCTGAATCTTCATTTTCTTTTATTATGTCTATTATCAATTTTGTTATGTCTTCATTGATTTTATTCTTTTTAAAATTATTAGAGAAAATTACTGTTTCTTCTTTTTTGTTTGATGAATAAACAAGTGCTGAACCTTTTGTCTTTATTATTTTTTCAATTTGTTTTAGAACAAATTCTGAAGCTTTTTCTAAATTACTTGAAATATAAGGTAATTGTGAAGTTGTATTTATAATAACTTTTAAGTTTTCCTGAGATGTAACTATTTTTTTAGAAACATCGTCTAAAAGTTTTGTAATCTGGGCAAATTCATCATTGCTGTATTTGTGTAAATCAAATTTTACATTTTTAAATCCTAATTTATTAACTGTTTTTATTTTATCTGTGATATAGAAAACTGGAAAAAGGATTATGTTTTTAAATGCAAACATATAAAGTGAAATTACTAAAAGTGTAAATAGTGAAAAGCTTATAAATTTTTCTTTAAATGAGCGGATTATCGTACTCTGGATTATAATCTGTTTATCAACACAACCAGAAAGCCACAACTGGTCAGAAATAATATTTTTACTGCTACAAATATAATTTTTATCGTTCTTTAATGTGTTATTAAGTGAAAAAACAGGATTATAAATAGAAATCATTCCTTTTGATTTTTCTATTATGGGAGTTATTAAAAATTCTTTTATAAAAAGAATTATATCAACATCCTGTTTTGTTAACTTTAATACAAGATAATCTTTTTGTATGAAGATATTTTTAGAGCTTTGCCATATATCAACTATGTTAAAAGGTTTTCCAAAATGGATAACATTTCCATCTTCTATATAGTATAGGCTTTCAATTGTTTGATTTTGTTCAAAATAAGTTTCTAAACATTTTGGACAGTTTCCTGAAGATAATGCTGAATCTATCTCATTTTCAATTTCTTTAATCTTATCATAAATAAGACCGGCTCTGATTTCTGTTGCTTTATTTAGACCGTGCTCGACAAATTCTATTTCCTGTCTTACATTATCAAATGTTGCAACTGAAGATACTATTACAAAAGATATTAAAAATATAGAAATAAAAACAAATATAAGTTTATAACCATAACTTTTAATTCTAAAAATGTTTTCTAAAATTTTGTTAATAAAAAAGTAAAACCTGTAGTATCTTTTCAAGACAATCCTGCATTTTTATTTTTTTAGTATTTTGAAATTTTTCGGATAAAAGAGAGGAAACTTTAATTAAAGTTTCCTTTTTGAGATTAATGGTGAGATTTTTTTCCTTGAATTTCTTCTAACATCCATTTATAAATGATTTTTGGACTGTGTCCTTCTTCCCTTAGCTCCCAGTATCTTTTCATTTCATCGTGGGTAAGTTCTCTACCTAAGGCCTCTTCTAACATACAGATAGTTTTTACATCTTCATCATCTAAACCTTCGCATAATCCTGTTGGTGCCCCTGCAACCCATTCAGGATGTTCTATTTTTGCTCTTTTAGCTTCTGGGTATCCTAATAAAAACCATATTCCAAAAAGTGCCAATGTAAAAATAATTAAGATAGAAATAGTTATCATTCTGTCCTCCAATTATTATTTTTAATTATCTATTATATTAGATTTTTACAGACAACAAAAATTGTAAATAAAACTTGACAAAAAGGTGATATTTCTCATATTAATAACAGTTTAAATTCAACGTAGGAGGGGAAAAATGAAAAGAGAAGTTGCATTAGGTTTACTAATTTCAGCAGTAATTTCATTTCCTTTGCTTACTTCAAGTTGTAGCGGAGGAGGAGGAGGAGAAAATGAAATAAAAATTACCAGTGATGCAGATTGGATTGGATATCAAGCAGATAGCGGTGAGTGGAAAACTCTTTCTCCCTCCATTTCAAGTTCAGAAGAAACAGATGGAATCAAAACTTACAAATTTAAAGCAAATAATAAATATGGAGTTGCTTTTTACTGTTCTGAAGACCGCGAAGGAAATATTTTTTATTTTACTAAAAGCGAATTAGATAACTTTACTTTTTACTGTAATGAACATTTTAACAGATATACTGTCTCTGGAACACATGAAAATATGGAAACAGGAGATTATTTTGCTATTTCAAATGTTGATTCAAAAGCTTCTTTAGGATTACTTTCTGTATCTGAAATTCCAGATACTACTACTTTTACAATATCTGAAGTTCCAGAGGGAAAATGGGATTTAGTATCTGTTGAATATTCTGCTAATGGAGATACTGTATCACCGTATAAGGTCGTAATTAAAAGAGGTATTGAAGTTGATAACAATATTACAGGTTTAACTGTTGACTTTTTAACTGGAAGTTCTTTCTCTCCACATACTTTTGATGTTTTAAATGGGGAAGGAATGGCATGGTTTGTATCAGAAAACAATACAATAACTCTGACTGGTATTAAAAATGATGAGATAAATAAGTGGTTTCAAATAAACAATATTACAAATGCTAATGATTCTTATCTTTTTGTAGGAGCAAATGAAGATTCTAAAATACATGTGGAATCCCACTCTGCTACAGAAAATGGTTTAGGTGATATTACAATAAATCTTGACAATATATCAGATCTTACTACAGGAAGCTTTGATTCTGGGACAAAAACATTTAGTGGTTTAGATTATACACCATCAAGTACAAGTCCAAATTTAGTTGGATATTCTATTTCTCTTGAAAACACCAATCTAAATTGGGATATAGCTATCTCTAAAAACTGGTTAGGGGGTAATACCTCTTATACATTACCAGATTTTCCTTCTGTAGATGGTTTTCCTTCAGGAGCATGGTTTAATGATTTTACTACTATTCATATTAGTCTAAGTGCTGTTATGAGTAATGTAGATGTAAAAAATTTAGTTCAAACAAATCCAAAATTGGATTTTGACTATCCAGTTTTAAAAGAAGGTACATTTGAAATAGCTTCACAGGAAGTTCAATAAATTTAAGGTCACCTTCACGGTGGCCTTTTAATTATCCTTAAAAAATTCTGGAGTTAATCCAAGGTTATCTAAAATCAGGTCAGGGACAAGTTCATCTTCCTCAAAATTTTCAAGTACTTCAAGGTATATCTCTTTTACAACCTTATCTTCATAATCAAGCAAATAAGCCCTTAATTCTTTAACCTTAACAGTTTTGTTTTTTTTGCTTAACATTTAAAACCTCCAAAATAATAAAACTCATAAAATATACACCTAATTAGTTTAAAATAAAATATATGGAAATAAGACTTAATAAATATATTGCACAATCAGGAATATGTTCAAGAAGAAAAGCAGATGATTTAATCAAACAGGGAAAAGTTAAAGTAAATAACCAGATTGTAAAAGATTTAGGAACAAAGGTAAATCCTGAAAAAGATAAAGTTTCTGTAGAAGGAAAACGGATAAAACCTTTAGGAAAAGAAATTTTTATAAAACTTTACAAACCTGTTGGATACCTTACCCAGTTAGGAAAAGACAAATTTGGTAAAAAAACCTTATCTGACCTTTTTGAAGAAGTTGGAATAAAAGAAAATGTCTTTCCTGTTGGAAGATTGGATTACGAAAGTGAGGGACTACTTTTACTTACAAATCAAGGAGATTTTGCCTACAAAATCTCACACCCTAA
>JALSSE010000106.1 GCA_026984415.1 Hydrogenothermaceae bacterium
AATCCAAGAAGAACAGATTAAAAATTTGCATAGTGGACTTTTTGGAAAGCAAATACAACAAACAGGTATAGGGGAAATAATCTCAAGGCTAAAACAAAGCCTTAAAACCCTTATACCTGTGGATAGATATGAAGCAACAACAAAAACATGTAGCAGATGTGGAAACAGAAAAGAAGACATAACATTATCAGACAGAACCTATAAGTGTGAAAGTTGTGGACTTGTAATTGATAGGGACTTAAACTCTGCAATAAACATACTTAAAATAGGACTACAAAAAGTGGAGACAACCACTATAAAAAACCTACCTACGGACTGTGGGAATGTAAAGCCTGTGGAGAGGTCAGCCACTGCACGGATACTTGGGAGTAATCCCTATATTCGTGTAAGCTATGCCTCTGTGAAACAGGAAGCTCGGCTTTTTTAAAACCGAGAGGATGTCACGAAAAAAGCTTGACAAACGCAAAAAAAAATTATATTTAGTATGCTTCATCAGTAGGAGGAAAATGTTATGGATTTAAAAGTTGTTAAGGAAATCTTGATAGAAAAGAAAAACAGCATATTAGAATCTCTATCAAACAACACCAATGATGACCTGAATGAAAAAAACGGTGTTGAAGATGCAGCTGATGTTGTTACTTCAGAGCTCAGTAGAGAAACTGTTTATAAATTATCTCAGGCTGAAAGGGAAACTCTATTTCTCATAGAACTTGCTCTGAAAAAAATAGAAAACGGTACTTATGGTATATGTGAAGAATGTGGTGCAACAATAGGCGAGAAAAGATTAGAAGCTATACCCTGGGTAAGGTTATGTATAGACTGTAGTCAAAATGAAGAAACGGCAAGAGCCTTCTCCACAAATAGTGAAGATATCAGTTATTACCATATAATACCAAATAATACTTTTGAGGAAGATGAAGACAACAAAAAAATCCCAGAATAAAATAATGGAAATAGAACATTTAATAAAAAACGAGGGGAAGGTGAGTAAATTTCAAAAATTTATGGGAGTAGTCAGTTTAATTATATTTGCTGACCTTTTAACAAAACATCTTGCAGTAAAATTTTTTGCTTTTAAAACAGTAACAATAATCCCAAACTTTTTTGATTTAACATTAGTTTGGAACAGAGGTGCAGCATTTGGATTTCTTGCCTCTGCCCCAGAGTTTGTTAGAAAAGCTGTCTTAATAGGTGCATCAGCTATTGCTGCCATTGCAGTAATAATTTACGTTTATAAAAACAGCCAGAAACTTTCAACAGTAGAATTTTACTCCCTTGCCCTTATTGCAGGTGGAGCTATAGGAAACCTTTATGATAGATTTTTTATAGGTGCAGTAAGGGATTTCCTTGATTTTTATATTGGAGGCTACCACTGGCCTGCATTTAACCTTGCAGATTCTGCCATCTCAATTGGAATATTGGGATTTGTAATTAACGAAATCTTCTTTAAAAAGAGAAAATCTGCAGAATAGCTATCCCTGTACAATCAATAAATTTCACATAAATTACGATATAATATTAACTTAAATAGAATAGGAGGCGTATTTTTATATGATAGGTTTTATTGCCAAAAAAATATTCGGAACAAAGAATGAAAGGGAAATCAAAAAAATTAAACCAATAGTCCAAAAAGTTAACGAACTTGAACCAGAATTAGACAAGTTAACAAACAAAGAGTTAAGGGAAAAAAGTTTAAATCTCATAGAAAAAGTAAGAAGTGATGAACATCTCAGTGAAGCAATCACACAGGGTGAGATAGTAGATATACTACCTGAAGCCTTTGCAATAGTTAGAGAAGCTGCAAAAAGAACCCTCGGATTAAGACCTTTTGATGTCCAGATAATTGGTGCAGTTGCTCTCCACAGGGGAATGATAGCAGAGATGAAAACAGGAGAAGGTAAAACCCTTGTTGCTTCAATTGCCCTTTATCTAAATGCCCTGACAGGAAAAGGAGCCCATTTAGTTACAGTTAACGACTACCTTGCAAAAAGAGATGCAGTGCAGATGGGAACAATCTACAAATTTTTAGGTCTTACAGTTGGAGCAATAAATACAAATCAGCAGTCTTTCCTTGTTGAATGGGCAAATGAAGAGAAATTTAATGAAGCAGTTGAAAAAGATATGAGGGTCTGGGAAAAAGGTTATTTTGGTGAACTTCTTCCTTCTGAAAAATACAATATAGATGCAAGGAAAAACTTCTTCACAAAAGCAGTTGAAAGTAGCCGTAGAGATTCTTATGAAGCAGACATAACTTACGGAACAAATAACGAGTTTGGTTTTGATTACTTAAGGGATAACATGGTTTTTTCAAAAGACCAGCTTTCACAGGTAAAAGGCCACCATTACGCAATAGTTGATGAGGTTGACTCTATTTTAATTGATGAAGCAAGAACTCCCCTTATTATTTCTGGACCTTCTGATGAAGATGTAAGTATCTACTACACAACAGATGCATTTGTAAAAACCCTTATTCCTGAAGAAGATTTTTTAGTAGATGAGAAAAATAAAACAGCAGTTTTAACAGAACAGGGTGTTGAAAAAGCAGAAAAATATTTTGAATTGGAAAACCTTTTTGACCCAAAAAATATAGAGATACTCCACGCAATTAACCAGTCTTTAAGGGCAAACACACTATTCCACAGAGATGTTGATTACGTTGTAAAAGATGGGGAAGTAATTATAGTTGACGAATTTACAGGACGTTTAATGCCCGGAAGAAGATGGTCAGATGGATTACATCAGGCTATTGAAGCAAAAGAAGGGGTTAAGATAGAAGCAGAAAACCAGACCCTTGCATCAATCACTTTCCAGAACTACTTCAGACTTTACGATAAATTAGCTGGTATGACTGGTACAGCAGAAACAGAAGCTACAGAATTCAAAGAAATTTACAACCTCGACGTTTTAGTAATTCCTACAAACAAACCAGTTATAAGAAAAGATTATCCAGACCTTATTTATAAAACCAAAAAAGAGAAATTCAGTCAGGCTGTTGAAGAAATTGCAGAACTGCACAAGCAGGGAAGACCTGTCCTTGTTGGTACAGCATCAATTGAAACATCAGAGGAACTTTCAGCATTCTTAAAGAAAAAAGGAATAAAACACCACATATTAAACGCAAAAAACCACGCTAAAGAGGCTGAAATTATTGCACAGGCAGGTAGAATTGGTGCAGTTACAATTGCAACAAACATGGCAGGTAGGGGAACAGATATTCTCCTTGGTGGAAATCCTGAATTCCTTGCAAAACAGATATTAGAAAGAAAAGGTTTAACACCAGAAGAAGCTTCTGAAGAAGAATACAGGGAAGCATTAAAAGAAGCCCAAAAAATAACATCAGAAGAAAAACAAAAAGTTATTGAGTTGGGCGGTCTTGCTGTTATTGGTACAGAAAGACACGAATCAAGAAGAATTGATAACCAGTTAAGAGGAAGGGCTGGTAGACAGGGAGACCCGGGAAGCTCAAGATTTTACCTGTCCCTTGAAGATGACCTGTTAAGGCTGTTTGGTGGAGATAAACTAAAAAATCTGATGAACAGACTAAATATACCTGATAATGAACCAATTGAAAGTGGAATGGTTTCAAAAGCTATTGAAAATGCACAGAAAAGGGTAGAAGGTCAGAACTTCCAGATAAGGAAAAGATTACTTGAATTTGACGACGTAATGAATAAACAGAGACAGGTTATTTACTCTTTAAGAAAAGATATTTTAGAAGGTGCTAACTTAGAAGGAGAACTTAAACAGTGGATAGAGGAAATTGCCTTAAGTTTTATTGAT
>JALSSE010000107.1 GCA_026984415.1 Hydrogenothermaceae bacterium
TAACACCTGAGACAGAGATTATCTCAGAAGAAGAGTTTAAAGAGAAGTTAGAAGAGTATATATCAAATTTAGAAAGTAAAATAGAAGAAGAAGGAACAGAAGAAACAACAGAAAGTTTAGAAGATATACTTGAAGGTTCTGATGCCCCTGTAATTCAGCTTCTTAACTCAACTTTTTTGAAGGCAGTCAGAGCAAATGCCAGTGATATTCATTTTGAACCTTTCAGCGATTACGTTGAAGTCAGGTTTAGAATGGATGGTGTTTTACATGAAATGAACAGATTACCAAAAAGTGGATATCCTGCCGTTGTTTCAAGAATTAAAGTTATGGCAAAACTGAATGTGGCTGAAAAAAGACTCCCACAGGATGGAAGGATAAGGATAAGAATTGGAAACAAAGAAATGGATATGAGGGTTTCAACCTTACCTACAGTTTTTGGAGAAAGGGTTGTTATAAGATTGTTAGATAAATCAACAAAAATACTCTCCTTATCAGAGTTAGGTTATTCTGAAGATGATTTGGAAAAAATTAAAAATCTGATATCAAAACCTTACGGTCTTGTCCTTGTAACTGGTCCAACAGGTTCTGGTAAATCAACAACTTTGTACGCTTCATTACTTCAGCTTAAATCACCAAGAAAAAATATAATTACGATAGAAGACCCGGTTGAGTATCAGATAGACGGTATCAGTCAGATACAGGTAAATCCAAAAATAAACTTAACTTTCGCAAATGGATTAAGAAGTATACTAAGACAAGACCCTGATATTGTAATGGTTGGAGAGATAAGAGATTTAGAAACTGCTGAGATTGCCATCCACGCTTCAATGACAGGACACCTTGTTTTATCCACATTACATACAAACGATGCTCCTTCTGCCGTCACAAGACTTGTGGATATGGGGGTTGAACCTTTCCTTGTAGCTTCTTCACTGGAAGGGGTGATTGCCCAGAGGTTAGTAAGGAGAATATGCCAGAATTGTAAAGTAGAATATGAAATGACAGATATGGAAAAAGCACAGATATCAAAAATGACCCATTTAGAACCTGTTAATTTAGAAAATAAAAAACTATTCAAAGGTGTCGGTTGTGAAGAGTGTATGAACACCGGATATAAAGGTAGAATTGCAATCTGTGAAGTTATGGAAGTAAATGAAGATTTAAGGTCTGTAATTTCAAAATCACCTGAAAGTAATATAATAAAGCAGGAAGCTTTAAAATCTGGAATGAAAACCCTTGTAAAAGATGGAATTGAAAAAGCCTTAAAAGGTATAACCACCCTTGAAGAAGTAATACAGGCTACAAAGGTTTAAAATGCCCTTATACAAGTACAAAGCATACAACGAAAAAGGAAAAGAGATTTCTGGAACAATTGAAGCTCCATCTATAACACAACTCAGGAAAATTTTATCCCAAAAAAAGTACCTTCCTTTTGAGATAGAAGAAGTTAAAGAAGGTACAAAGAAAAGTTTATTTTCTATTGAATTATTTGGGAAAAACAAAATTTCTGATGAGGAATTAGCACTACTTCTTTACGAAATTGGATTATTGTTAGAAAAAAATGTAAATATCGTAAATATATTAGAAATACTTTCACAGCAGATAGAAAACCAAAAAATAAGAGAGGCTTTACTAAAAGCAAAATCTTCAATAAAAGAAGGTAAAGCTGTTGCAGATGCGTTTAAAGAAACAGGTATTTTCCCAGATTTCTTAATTGAGATGATAAGGGCAGGTGAAACATCTGGGGCGTTAGACAAAATATTTCTATCTGCTTCTGATTTTATAGAGAAGCAGAGCGGATTTAAAAAAGAGGTTGTATCTTCTCTGATTTATCCATCTATCGTTATTGTTGTTGGTTTCCTTGCAATGATTGTTATAATAACATTTGTTGTTCCAACAATAACAAAAATTTACACCCAATTTAACAAAGAACTTCCAACAAGCACAAAAATAGTGATTAGTTTTTCTCACTTTATGTCTTTTTTAATAAAAATCTCCCCTTTCCTCTTAATTGGTGGAGTATTTGCAAAAATAAAGTTTGTGAAAAAGGAACATATTGATAAATTAAAGCTAAAAATTCCATTTTTTAATAGGATATACAAAGCAACCCTTTATTCTACATGGGCTAAAACTTTAAGTTTACTTTTAAAAGGTGGATTAACCCTTGATTCTGCATTAAAAATTGCAAATAAAACAGTCAGTAATTCTATTTTTTATGAAAAGTTAGAAAAAACCGTTGAAGATGTAAAAAGGGGAAAAAGATTTTCTGAAAGTTTAAAAGAAACAAAAATTTTTCCAGAAAATGCTGTTCAATTGGTGGTTTTAGGGGAAGAAAGCGGTCAGCTTGATGATATGCTTGAACTTGTATCAAATATTTATAAGAAACAGGCTGAAAGATTAATGGGCATTTTCTTAAGTTATCTTGAGCCAATGACAATTATTATTCTTGCTGGAATGATTGGGTTTTTTGTATTTGCCACACTTTTACCAATATTTAACCTTTCTGTGAAATAATCTCAAATGTTTTTTAGTATTTGTTTTAGTTTTTTTATATCCTCTTTTGAAAGTTTATGGTCTTTATAAAATCTGCTTTCAAATAATTTAATAAAATCAACTGCTTTTTTCTTTAAATCCTGTTCTTTTATTTTGTTAACAAACTCTTCCAACCCTTCATTTTTTTCTTTTTTATAGTTGTACTTTTCCATTTTCTTTAAAAATTTTTCTATTAAAGCAGTTTCAGTATCTTTTTTTAAATTTTTTATTCTAAAAATAAAAACAATCAATATTAAAACTATAAGGACAACCCCTACATTTGATACCTGTTTTTTTTCAAAATGAAAAACTGATTCTGGTTTTTTTATAAGATTTTTTGCATTTTTGAAAAATGAAACCTGTTTTTGAAAGTTATAATTTATCACCATTTCTGTCCAGTAGTAATTAATTGTGTCAAACAAAACAGAAATTTTAAAAAGGATATTCTTTCTACTGAACCCTGTAAAAAACTCAGCTGATGCAGGGGTAGGGTCTAACCTTAGCCAATAACCGTCTATATACGCTTCAACCCATATATGTGCATTTTTTTGTAAAACAATGTAGTACTGTCCTATATCGTTGTAGTATCCACCTCTATATCCTGCAACTAACCTTGCTGGTATTCCAGCCAATCTCAACATTACGGCAAGTGAAGATGCAAAGTATTCACAGTTTCCCCTTTTGTATTTGAAAATAAAGTCTTCCACTGGATTTTCAGATTTTGGAATATTAGAAAGTGAGTAATGGAAATCTGGTGAGTTTAAAAATTGATAAAAAAACTGGATAATCTCCCTTTGACTTTTTCCAATACTGAACTCTTTTACTAAATTTCTTAACCTTGGGGAAAATTTTTCTGGCAGTTGAAGGTATTTTTTTGTGTTGATTTCTTCCTGATAAATTTTATCTGTAAGAACAGATACTGCTTCGTATTTTATTTTTTTAAAAGGAATGTTTTCAGTCCAGAATGAAAAATTATTATCAAAATCAACCTGATTAGAGTAAATATAAACAGGTTTATCAAGGGAGAAAAGATATTTACTCCCATAAGGTTCAAGATAAATAATCTGCTTTATCCTTTCCCCTTTTACATCTACATTATATAAATCTGCGTTTTTGCTTTTAGACCACTTTTTACCATCAAAATAATCAAAAACAAAACCTCTCCAGTAAAGCTGGTTATCTTTAATTTTTTTCACTTTTGCCCTGAAAATCAGACTTGAATCTTCCTGAATTGAT
>JALSSE010000108.1 GCA_026984415.1 Hydrogenothermaceae bacterium
TTATTTCTGGTTGTTTTACCAGTTCTTCAAACGGTCTCTCTGCTTCTCTGTATTTTTTCTTATGCTCAAAAAGTAAAACTGCCTTTCTATACTTAAGGTTAATCCATTTTGATTCTCCCAATTCGTCCTGAATAATCTTTTCTATATCTGGATTTTTGTTAAGGAAACCATCTATTTTTTCTATAAACTCCCATGCCTTTATAAAACTCACTTTTCTTATTTTAAGGTCTTCAACTTCTTTTAGAGCAAGGTCTATATATTTAGATAGTTTATCCACTATTTCAGATAAATTTTCCCTTTCATCTTCAAACAGCTTATTTAAAGCTTGTTCAAGATGTTTAATGTTGTTGTTTTTCATTTTTGGTTTTTCCAAATTTTCACATGAAACTTGCAAAACCTTGAGTTTTTAATTTATAAAACATTTCTAAAAGTTTTTTTATTGTGTGTGGATAATTTGTTTTTAAAGTAGTTTCTTTATCATCTATTTTCAATTTTAAACCATTACTATTAATTTCAGGGATTGTTATTGAGTTTTCTTTTAATTTTGTGATTATCTCTTCTTTTATATCTAAAACCTTCAATAGCTCTATTATTGGAGTTTCTAACCTTTGTCTTGTTCCATGAAATTTTGGTAAAACTTTCATTTTTATAGCTAAATCAAAAGCTTCATCTAAATTGTTAAATTTAAACGTGGAATTTTTAGCATTATATAGAAACATCATAATTTCGTCAAAGACACGATATCCAAAGTGTAAGTTATGTTGTTTTAAAATTTTATTTAGCTCATTTAGTTTTGCTAAATATTTTTTATTCTCATCTTTATTTAAAAATTCTTTTATTTTTAATTTGTCTATAATTGCAAACTTTCCATTATTTGTAAAATCTTCTTTTATATCTGTAAAATTGTAATCATCGTTATAACTATTTTCATCAGAAATATTTTTTAAGTGATTTTCAAAATAGTCCTCAAAACTCTCTACATCAAATTCTATGGTAAAGGCTCTATCTAAAACTTTTGGTGAAAACATATGGGTAGTTTCATCTATGTTAACAGTTCCAACAAAATAAAGATTTGGCGGTAAAAATAACTCTTTAGGAATATCTTCTAAATTATCATCGCTGTGTAGTTTTATACTCTGAGAAGTAAATTTATAATTAGTTTCGTTTACATTGCATTTTTCACAAATAGTTTTTAAGAATTTGTTAAAGTTACCGTTTTCTTGTGCTTCTTCTTTGCTTTCAAATCTTTTAGCTTCTAAAACTGATAGAAAGTCTGCAAAGTAATACTCAACTCTTGCAAGGTTCATTTCATCAAATAAAACAAAAAATGGGTCTGCATTTTTACCTTTTTCTACATAGTTTTTAGATGCATTTATTATGAACTCTAATAAAGGTGTTTTTTGATACTCTTTAGTTAATGGATTATAAAAACCAAGTAATGATTTACTGTCTTTAAAGTCTGGACGAATCGGGAAAAAGAGATGGTTGTTTATTATTTTTTCAATTTCTTTTATTTCAAGCTCTCTTTCCAATTTTATAAGATTTAGTCTTTCTATATCTTCTTTTTCAACAATTTCAAATCCAAATAAACATCCAATATATGCTGCCAAATGGTTGGTAACACTCTGGGCACCTATTAAACTGACTTTATCCTTTAATTTTTCTATAACTGGAACGAGTTCTGTGTAATAGTTATTTATTTTTAGTAATACTTTTCTATCTGTTTCGCTCTTTAAAGCTTCATTTATTGATTTTATGAAATCTTCAATTTTAATAATTCCATTGTTGAATTTTATTTCTTCTTTTTTAACGGGTAAAAGCTTTTCTTTTGTATCTTTTATAACAATCCATTTTTCTTTCGTTGCAATTTCTTTTAATGGAAAATATTTAACAAACTCTTCAAAAATTTTTGTTTTTCCTGTTCCTGATAAACCTGCCAAGATAACAAATCCTTTTGTTTTTAGGCTGTTGTAAAAGGAATCTATTACGTAAGGCTTAAGCTTTAGATTATTAAACCTTAGATTTGTATTATATTTTGAAGTGTTTTGTTTTAATTGAACAGACTCTTTTGCAAAATCTCTTATTCCCCATATTCCAGATCCCTTTTCTTTTAAATAAAAAATATCGTCCTTTCCATTAAAAACATCAGAATCTGAAGAATATCGTTCTAATGTGGCTCTAATTGTAGCATCAAAAGTTTTAGACAAAGGTTTGTTTACCGTTTCAGCCAGCTTTTCTACTTCTTTATAAATCTTATCGAGAGAAGCTTCTCCTCCTAAATTTTTTAAAGCTTTTATAATTAAATCTTTATAAGTAATATTGTTATTCATATCATATGTCCTCCAAACTCAAATTGACATATCCAACTCCATCATATTCATTATTTTCAATCAAATTAATAATATCCCCAAAACTTATATTAATCTCATCTCTTTTCTTAAAATAAAATTCCCCTTTATTATCATCTCCAAAACACACAGCTATAGCAAATTCAGTATTTAATCCATCTTTGTAGTAATGCATATTTTGTAGTATGTCTTTTTTATTGTCTTCAAAGATTCTAAACTTTGCATCAAAAATATATTTTTTATCTTCATATTCTATTAAAAAATCTGGTCTAAATTCTAATCCTGAATAGCTTCTTTTTGTGGGCTGAAAGTGCAAAATCAATCCTTTTTCAAACATAAACTTAGCTGTTTCATAAACAGCTTTCCCTTTTTTCATTTCTCTGAAATCTTCAACAATTTTATAACCTCCAAATTTCTCTTTTAATCCCTTTAATAGTTTTATCAAAATATAGTATTCCCAAAGTGTAGCCATATCTTTTAAGGAAAATGCCATATCTAAATCTTCTGCAAATTTTGGTACAAACGACACATGAAAATATCTGTAAAGCTGAAATAATTCTCTATAACCTGCTTTTTTCATTAAAACTTGTGAGTTTGAAGGAAAATAATTTAAATCTTCCACCTCATTAAATATATCTGATTGTAAGCAGTACTCTATCTCACTTCTTATTTTTACTAAGTCATATAAATTTAAAAACTCTTTTAGTTCTTCATTTATGGTAAAACCTATCTCTTTCAAAAGATGTTTAATAAATCTATTTTCTAACGTGTCAAATATCTCTTCTAACTCATGCTGTAAGACTTCTACAGGAGTATATCTATCTTGAATAATTCCATCCTCTGTTTCGTATAGTTTGCTTGGATTAGAAATCATATCAAGTAATACACTTTCATCAAGATAATTAACTTCATTTAAATTTTTATATGTTTCATACTCTATTAGTTTCCTGTGCAGGTTAGATAAAATTAGATGAATAGAATTTATTAATGTATCTTTGTTCTCCAACAAGATTAACAACTTAAAAATTTTGCTTTCATTTGCCCTCCATTCATCTACAGGAAATTTTGCTAAACTTAATGTGAAAAGTAGCTTTTCTTTAGATAACTCTTTTAGGATATGCTCTAAAAATAAGTTAAATTTCTTTAGATATATTTCATCAAAATTTTCTTTAGGTTTCCTATGATTATTTAGCAGGTTAAATTTTTTAGCTAACTTTTCAGGTATAATTAGATATTTTTCATCTAGTTCTAAAATACCAGTGAAGTTTTTAAATTCAATATAATTTTCATGTAATTCTATGCCCTCTTCCCTACTCAAAAAATCTAGTATAGATTTTTTCTCCTGTATAAAATCCTTAGATATCTCTAAAACCTCTTCAGAAAAATGAAGTTTCACAAAAATT
>JALSSE010000109.1 GCA_026984415.1 Hydrogenothermaceae bacterium
GGTCAATAATAAATCTATCTTTCCTTATTCCGTGTTTCATCCCATAATTAATCTGACTTTCAAAAAATTCCGCTATTTCCTGAATAACATCATCATAATAAATTTCTTCACTTTGCATATTTTCAGGACGTCCTTTTATATGATTGATAATTATAGGACAGTCGTATTTTGCCACAACTTTTGCCATATTTATATCAAAGGTCATTCCGCTTATATCGTTTATAATATCAGCCCCTTCATCTAAAGCTGCCTGTGCAACCTGTGATTTATATGTATCTATTGAAATTAAAAAGTTTTTACCTAATTCTTCCCTTAACACTTTTATTAGAGGGATTACCCTTTCCATTTCCTCTTCAAGAGTTACAGGTTTTGCTCCCGGTCTTGTAGATTCTCCACCGATATCAATGATATCAGCCCCTTCTTCCAACATCTGTGAAACCCTTTCAATTGCTTTGTCTATATCTTTGTAATAAATCCCACCATCAGAAAAAGAATCAGGGGTGATGTTTAAAATACCCATTACAGCAGTTTTATGTCCTAAATTAAGGAATTTGCCTTTATAGTTTATTTTAAAAGAGTTCTTTTTGAGACAAACCCATTCTTCTGTCAGTTCTCTTGCTAAATTGGATTTACCTTCTTTTTTTAGTTTTCTTATAAAATCTTTAAGCTGATTTTCGTTTTCAACTGTGATTGGTGCTATTAGAGGGTCTTTAAATATAATCTGGTATATTTTTTTGTTTATAGGTTTTATAAAAATAGACTTTTCCACTTTTTAACCTCAAATTATTGATAATTAATTATATAATGTAAACTATATTTATTATATTTCTAATTTACATTCAGATATAAATTTTACTTTTCCAATTCCTGCCCTGTATTCTGAACCAGCCTCTGCATGCTTTCTTAAAATATATCCTAAAGCTTCTGTTTTTTTAGAGTTTATTGAAGTTATAACACCAATTGGTTTATCTTCTCCTAAAATCTTATCATTTTCCCTTACTATTCCTTCTATGGCAAATTTTGCCAGTGTTCTTGTAGTTTTACCTCTAAAATGAACCCTTGCTATTGCTTCCTGACCAACATAGCATCCTTTTGTAAGACTAAAGGCATAATTTACAATGTTTGCCTCAAGGGGATGAAAACCTTCTCTTAATTCTTTGTGTATTCTTGGAACACAATTTTTTATTCTTATATCTTCAAACTCTCTATTTGTAATTTCATCTTTTTTGTTTAAAATTTCTAAAATTCTGTAAATACTTCCGATTATGTCATAACCGTTTTCACCAACTCTTAAAGGGTTTCTTGCTATAAAAACTTCTTTTTCCTGATGTATCTCAAAATTACTTAAGCTAATATCAAATGTTTTTGAAATAAACTCATTTGCACCTTCTCCAAAAATATAAAGGTGTCTAACTAAACCTGTCATATTTTCAAAATAAACCTGAAGAGAAAGTTTTATTTTATTGAATTCGTGAATTATGTAGTCAGCCCTTGCATCTGTATCTAAAAGGTAATGGTCTTTAAATTTATAAACGTAAAATTCTTCCTTTGGCTGTCCATTTCCAGTTAGCCATAAATTGTAGTTAAAGTGATTCTCCTTTAAGTTAACAATATCGTTAGTTAAAATACTTTGTAGAAAGCTTGTATGTTCATCTACAGCACCTTTCGGTAAAACTTTACCTTTTTTTCCATAAACTTTAATTTTGTATCTATTTAAAATTATCCATTTCATTTAGGGGTTCCTCCATTTTTAATGTTTAAATTTTATTAGAAAAAATGACAACTGTTTATGAGATATATTCGGAAATTACTACTGGTTTATTACTTTAACAGTAATTATCTTAACATATAAATGAATATATCCTTGACACCAGAATGAAACTAAATAAACTATATAGTTAGTATTTATTAACTAACTATCAGGAGGTAAAAAATATGGAGTTAGATGCACTATCTCTGGCACGGTGGCAGTTTGGATTTACTGCTTTTATTCATTTTATATACGTACCCCTAACAATAGGATTAGGGTTTTTAATCGCTATTATGAAAACCCTTTATCTGAAAAATGGGGATAAAAGGTATGATGACCTTTCAATGTTTTTTATGAAACTTTTTGCAATAAATTTTGCAATTGGTGTGGCAACAGGTTTAACTATGGAGTTTGAGTTTGGGACAAACTGGTCTGAATACTCAAAATTAGTTGGGGATATCTTTGGGGCTCCCCTTGCTTTAGAAGGTCTTACAGCTTTCTTCTTAGAATCTACTTTTATGGGAATTTTCCTGTTTGGTAGAGAAAAAGTTTCTGAAAAAATACATCTTCTTTCTGCATGGATGGTAGCAATTGGAGGAAGCTTATCTGCTCTGTGGATTTTAATTGCAAATTCATGGCAGCAAACCCCTGCAGGTTTCAGATTGGTTGAAACACCACAGGGAATAAAAGCAGAACTTACCGATTTTTGGTCTGCTGTAGTTAACCATTCTTCGTTAATAAGATTTTTACATACAGTTGATGGTGCATTTATTACAGCTGGATTTTTCGTTATGGGAGTCAGTGCTTTTTATTTAATAAAAAACAGACACACAGAAATGTTTAAGTTAAGCCTTAAATTAGGCCTAATATTTACAACGTTTTCAGCTCTAATACAGATTTTATTTGGAGATATACACGGAAACGAAGTTGCACACAATCAACCTTTAAAATTAGCAATGGTTGAAGGTAAATGGAATACAGAAAAATGTGCTTCCCTTGATTTGTTTGGAATAATAGACCAGGAAAAACAACAGAGTAAAATGCTTTTGAAAATACCATGTCTTTTAAGTATCCTTTCTTACCACGACCCAAATGCAGAAGTTAAGGGAATTAAGGATTTAGTTAAAGAGTATCAGCAACAGGCAAAGGAAGAAAAAGAAAAAATTCCTGTTTTAGAGAAAAAATTAGCAGAAGCTAAAACCCCAGAAGAAAAACAAAAAATAAAAGACGAACTTGTTATGGCAAAAGCCAAAGCCCATGCTTTAGATATAACCTTTAATGATTTACCTTCTGTTCCTCTTGTTTTCACATCTTTTCATTTAATGGTTTATTTAGGATTTTACTTTGCATTTATTGTTTTACTTGGATGGTGGCTGATGAAAAGAGGAACTATTTACACAAATAAAGATTATCTATGGATATTACTCCTTTCTATTCCTTTACCTTTCTTTGCAAACGAATTAGGCTGGATGAGTGCAGAAATAGGAAGACAGCCGTGGTTAGTTTACGGAATTTTACAGACAAAAGATGGGGTTTCTTTCGTACCAGCTTCACAGGTTTTCTTTTCTGTGATGGTGTTTACTTTTATCTATCTTGCCTTATTTGTAGTTTATCTGTTCCTTATGGCAAGGGCTATTGGTAAAGGTCCAAAAGTCAGCAATACTGAAAATCCAGAAATAAAAACTGATGGATTAGAAGGTTTAACTACAAATTTTTCAAAAACTGATGAAAGGTTTTAAGGAGGAAAGGAGAAATGCCAACAGAATTATTTACAACATTAAATGGAATATGGTTTTTATTAGCAGGTGTATTTTTGGTAGGATATGCCCTTACAGACGGTTTTGATTTAGGCTCTGGAGTTTTACATCTTTTCACAAAAGACGAAGACAATAGAAAAATAATGATGAACGCAATAGGTCCAGTATGGGATGGGAACGAAGTCTGGCTTATTGCAGGTGGAGGTATGCTTTTTGCAGCATTTCCTGTAGTTTATGCAGTTTCTTTTAGTGCATTTTACCTTGCAATGTTTATAGTCTTATGGGCATTAATTTTAAGGGCTGTTTCCTTTGAATACAGAAATCAAAAAGAAAGTAAAAAATGGAAAACATTCTGGGATATTGCTTACTGGATAGGAAATTTTGTACCAGCAGTTTTATTTGGGGTTGCAGTTGGAAATGCAGTTTATGGTATTCCAATAGACCAGAAAGGCGTTTACCACGGAACATTCTTAACACTTCTTAGACCTGTCCCTTTATCTATGGGAGTTGTAAGTTTGTTTATGTTTATGATGCATGGAACAGCCTATTTGATGCTTAAAACTGAAGGCAAAACATTTGAGTTTGCAAAGAGATGGGCAATTATTTCATTTATTGGATTTGTTATCAGTTTAATGGTTGCAGATTTCTTCTTAATTGCATTTAAATCAGAACTTTACAATAACTTTTTTGAGTATCCTCTTTTCTGGATAGCTCCTTTAATTTTAATTGCTGGAATTATTATCTATTTTAGAAACTTAGTTATTGCTGAAAAGTACAACAGAGTTATTTATGGCTCAGTTCTAACTATACTCGGGTCTGTACTAACAATAGCATTTGCAACATATCCTGTTTTTATAAGGTCTTCAATTTCAGATGCTTATAATCTGACTATATGGAACTCAGCATCTTCAAAAATAACCCTTACAGTTATGCTTGTAGCAACAATAATATTTTTGCCAATAGTAATTGGATATACAGCCTACGTTTACAGGGTTTTCAAAGGAAAAGTTTCAAAAGAAGGAGGATACAGCCATTAATTTTACAATAGGGACAGGATTTTCCCTGTCCTTGTTAGCATTTACTTCTTTATCAAATTCCGTTAAATTATTTATAACGATATTTAAATAAGTACCATTTTATATTTTCTAATATCATAAAGGAGGCTTGTTATGGCTAAAATTGTCATAGTTGGTGCTGGTTTTGCCGGACATTACGGGGCTTTGGTTCTTCAAGATGCCTTAAAAGACAAGGGAAACCACGAAATAACAGTAGTCAACAAACATCCAAAATTTACCTATATTCCTTCGTTGGTATGGGTTGGAATTGGGCAGATGAAGGCAGAAGAAACCCAGTTTGACCTATTACCTGTTTACAACAAGTTAGGAATAAATTTAGTGGTAGGTTCTGTAACAGAAGTTTACCCAGACAATCAATATGTAATAGTAGAAACAAAAAGTGGTGAAAAAAGAAAGTTAGATTACGACTATTTAATGATAGCAACAGGTCCTTACCTAAACTTTGAAGCGACAGAAGGGTTAGGACCAGAAAAAGGGTTTACAGAATCAATTTGTTCACCTCCCCACGCAACAGAAACTGCAGCAAAATACCTTGAACTTGTATCTCGTCTTGAAAAAGGTGATAAAGCAAAAATAGTAGTCGGAATGGGACACGGGACAGCAACATGTCAGGGGGCTGCTTTTGAGTATATATGTAATATACACAATGACCTTGTAGATAGAGGTTTAAGAGACAAAGTTGAAATAATGTGGTTATCAAATGAACCAAAATTAGGTGATTTTGGAATAGATGGACTTGAAGCAAAAAGAGGTTCTTTAATTTATACATCTGAAATGATGGCTGAAGCCTTATTTTACGACTATGGAATTAACTATGAAATACAGTCCCACGTAACAAAAATAGATGATAAGAAAATATATACAGAGAATTTAAATGGTGAATTCAAAGAATTTGAGTACGATTTTGCAATGTTAATTCCACCTTTTAAAGCCCAACCAATAAAATACATAGATAAAGATGGAAATGACATTACTTCGGAGCTTTGTAATCCAGCAGGATTTTTAAAGGTTGATGCAAATTATGGAAAACCTTATGAGGAATTAGATGGTCCAGACTGGCCTAAAACTTATCAAAATCAGAAATACAAAAACATATTTGCAGCAGGAATTGCATTTGCCCCTCCTGGCCCTTTATCAAAACCTTCAAAATCTCCAAATGGAACATTAATTGGTCCAGCTCCACCAAGGACTGGATATACTGCTGAATTATCAGGTAAAGCTGCAGCATTAAATATTGCTGAACTTGTTCAGGGAAATGAACCAAACCATACAGCATCTATGGCCGAAACACCTGGATTGTGTGTTGCTTCAATGAAAAATAGAATAGCTGGTGGTATGGCAGCAACTATTGCAATTTATCCAGTTGCAAGAAATTATAAAGAATATCCAGAATATGGAAGGGATGTTGATATGTGTGCTGCTGAAATAGGTATGGCAGGAGCCTGGTTTAAACTTGCTTTACATTACGCATTTATTTACAAATTACAGGCTAAACCACTCTGGAAATTGATACCATAGGAGGAAGAAAATGGAAAATACTGAAGAAAAAAAAGATATAAAAAAAGTAGAACCTAAATTTAGATTTACAAAAAAAGATAAAAGATTAATGAAGTCATTTCCTTACCAGTTATGGAGAGCAATTGTTTTAGGGTTGCACTTCTGGAAATTAGTCAGAAAAGTCCATTAAAAACTTTCCTCCCTTCTGGGAGGGCTTTTCATAAAAATAAAAGGGGATTATTTTGCCGGGAAAAGTTGAAGCGTTAGAACACTATTTAAGAGAATACAAAGAAGACATTTACAGTATTGCAGAAAGTATTGGAGCTTCTTTTGAATTACATAACATATTGAAAGGTGATGAAAAAACAATAAATGAAATTTTCAAAATATTTCCAACTATTGAGATGTTTTATGTAATTGATAAAAACTGCAACAAAATAACAAAAACATTTTTTAATCCTAATGAAAAATTTAAGTTTAAAGATGAAGAAGATATAGAAAAGAACATAATTTTCAAAAAATTCTGTAAATACATACCAGATTTAGATGACATATATATTGAAGAAACTGTTGTACTTAACCCTTATACAAATAACTACGTTGTAGAAATTTTAATACCTTTTGAGTATGAAGGGGAAAAGTACTTCCTTACAGTAAAACTTAACTTTCTCAAGTATTTAAAAATAATTCAAATTGAAGAAATAAAATGGTTTACAACTATTTCAAAAATATCTTACGGAACAATAGCTGTCTTTTTATTTTTATCATCTTTAGCATTTTTAGGACAGGTACTTTTTAAAGTATTCCAGCAAATATTTTTAAATCCATCTGCAAGCACTGAAATTGCTATTTTCAAATCAGTTATTCATGTTACACTTGCCCTTGCATTATTAGACCTTGCAAAACAGATATTTCAGCACGAGGTCTTATACGCAGAAGACCCAACAAAACATATAACATTTAGAAAAATAACTTCCCGTTTTATATCAACAATTCTTATTGCCATGGCTATAGAAACACTACTTCTTGTATTTAAAGCTTCTATATTGGGAACTATTGGTTTTAGCAGTGTGTTACTTATGTCCCTTTCTGTAACATTTATAATGCTTGCTTTATCACTGTTTATTTATGTTGGATACAAAACAGAAAAAAGGCAAATCAGATAAAAATTTCAGTTGAAAGGTCTATCTCTTCTAAAATTGAAGAAACTTTTAGAGCATCTTCTAAATCACCTTCAAAAACAATTGCTTTCCCTTTGTTGTGAACTTCTATTGTTATACTTTCAGCGGTATAGATATCGCATTTCAAAGCCTTAATTAACTGATTAATCACTTCCTCAAAAGTATGCCATTCATCATTATAAAGAACAACTTTAGCAGGGATTTCAAGGTTTGTTAAAACTTCTCCTTCCCTTTCTAATTCAAATGACATTTCCTGACCCCTTACAAATAAAGTTTATTTTTAATAATATAATCTTCAATTTCAGGAATTACAAGATATTTTATTGACTTTAAATTTTTTACCCTGTCTCTTATCTCAGTTGATGAAATGTCTAACCTTCTTGAATCAAAAAAATAAACTTTTGTAGTTTTAACATCTATTTTTTTCTCAGTAGAAAGTTCAATTTTTGGAAAGTATTCCTGAATATAATCTTTCACATTATAAAAGTGGTCTCTACCTCTTCCTACAACAATGAAATTTGTGTTTTTTAAAAGTGCCTTTGGTTTTTTCCATTTATGGAGAGATAAAAAAGCATCAGTCCCTAATATAAAAATCGGATTGTAATTTAGTTTTTCTTTGTAATAGAGGATAGTATCAATTGTAAAGGATTTTCCACCTCTTTTTATTTCAACATCATCTATTGAGAAAAATGGATTATCTTTTATTGATATTTGGAGCATTTTAATCCTGTCTTTTGCAGAAGCTCTACTTCCAGGTTTTAATGGTGAATGGTAAGCTGGAATAAAAATAACTTTAGAAAGACTGTAATCTTCTCTAATATCCTCTGCAATCCTTAAATGTCCTATATGAACAGGGTCAAAACTTCCACCGTAAAGGGCAATCATTTTTTCTCCAAAATAGAAAAGGGGGGCATAAAGCCCCTTATTTATTATTCTAAAGGTAAAGTAGTATAAATATTTGCTGTTCCTCTCTGGACAAATAGAAGAACACTATCTTTGTGTTTTGCTTTAGCTTTTTTGATTAACTTCCAGAATTCCTCAACTGAATAAACTGGCTTTCTATCAACTCTAAGGATGATATCACCCCTTCTTAATCCAGCAAAATCAGCAGGACTTCCCGGTTTAACACCCATAACAAATACACCATACGGAACTTTTGGAATCATATACTTATCTGTTAAATCAGGGGTTATATTTTTAACTATCAATCCGTATTTTGCTTCTAAGTCCTGAAGATTACTTACACCTTCTGCTTCTTCATCCCACGAAGTAGTTTTAACAGTTATAACTTTTTTCTTTCCATCTCTTATTATAGTTATTTTTACTTTTGTTCCTGGTGGGTTTCTCATTATGTATTTCTGTAAATCGTTTGATTTTTTAACAGGTTTTCCATTAACAGCAATGATTATATCTCCTGGTTTAATACCAGCTTTTGCAGCAGGTCCACCTTCAACAACTTTAGAAACAATAACACCTTCATTAACTCCAAAATGTTCTGCAAGCTCTGGAGTTATATCCTGTATATAAACACCAATTTTACTTCTTTTAACTTTTCCATACTTTAAGATTTGTTCCATAACCCATTTAGCCTGATTTATAGGAACTGCGAATCCTAACCCCTGTGCCCCTTGAATAATAGCTGTATTCATTCCAATAACTTCACCGTGGATATTAACAAGAGGGCCACCAGAATTTCCTGGGTTTATAGCTGCGTCAGTTTGAATAAAACCTTCCCCTGGGTGTCCTTCAAGAACCCTATCAAGGGCAGAAACTATTCCTCTTGTTACAGTTCCTCTTAAGCCTAAAGGACTTCCAATTGCTAAAACCATCTGTCCTTTTTTCAGTTTATCTGAATCTCCAAGTTTTAGAACGTGTTTTTCAGCAAATTTTTCTATATCTTTTTTAAAAGGAACAGACACAACAGCCACATCAGATAACTTATCTTTTCCTACAACTTTACCTTCTAAAGCAATTTGATTACTGAAAAGAATTTGAATATTTGTGGCATTTTCTACAACATGGTTGTTTGTAAGAATGTAAATAAGTTCTTTCTTTTTATCTATTTTAACAATAAACCCAGAGCCTAAACCTTCAACTTTTTGTGTAAACTCCCTATCATTTGGAAATCCAAAAAATTCCCCAAAAGGTAAATCTGCAAATGGATTTCTAACCTTTATTTCCTGAACTGTCTGTATTGTAACTATTCCGGGAGAAACGTTTTCTACAATATTAACTGTTTCCTTATCAATTTCCTCTAAAATTGATGCTTGCGACAGAGAAAAGCTTGCCAATAACAGCAGTAAAACTGCGTATATCCGTGTTATACTGTGTAACATTAAAGTACCTCCAAATTTTTGTTTTATCTAATAGTATAAGTTAGTTTGTGAAAAATTTGTGAATAAGATACCTTGATTTTACATTACAAAAAATATATAGTTATAACTAAATATATTTCAATTAATTCTGTGGAGGGAATAAAAATGGAAGAAAATCACACCCACGTTGACATGAACAAGTATTACGACAGATTCGTAGATTTATTAGAAACAATGAAAAAGGACAATCCAAAGTATGTTGAAGCATTTATGGGGTTTTTTAAAGAGGCAGAAAAACCAGGTGCTTTAGACACAAAAACAAAAGAACTTATTTCACTGGCAATAGGTGTGAAATCCCAATGTGCTTACTGTATAGCATTCCACACAAAAAATGCAATTAGATTAGGGGCGACAAGACAGGAAATTATGGAAGCTGGCTATGTTGCAACATTAATGGGAGGAGGTCCTGCAATAACTTATTTAAGATATGTTGTAGATGCCTGCGACCAGTTTGGAGCTAAATAAGAGATAGCCCTTTTTAAAGGGCTACTTTGAATTTATTAAATTTAAAAACTCATTTCTTGTTTTTTCATTTTCTTTAAAAGCTCCAGTAAGCTTGCTTGTTACAGTGTAAGATGTAGGATTCTTAACTCCCCTCATAGACATACAGTTTCCAGAAATTGCAATTTTATTGTTTCTTCTAACCAATAAGAATCCTTCTTCAACAGTAACAGAGTATATATAATCATTGTAAGAAACTTCTTTAACTTCTCTAACCATAGAGTAGTATTTATCCCTTCCTTTTTTGTCTTTTCTCGTTTCAAGTCTGTAGTAAGTATTTCCATTTTGTTCATGGGAATAAACTGTTGTTGATATACCTAAAGTAGCATATAGAGCCTGTATTCCATCCATAAGTTTTTTAGACTTACTTACAAAATGGTATGTTTTCCCATCTGGTTTTAAATATCCATCTCCTAATATAAAATATTCTAAAAATAAATTTTTCTGTCTTGGAGATAGTTCGTATAAGAATGAAGGTATATATTTATCTTTTGATTTTCCAAACTTTTCTACATACTTTGTTAATATTTTAGAGTTTATAACAAATTCTATAGTTCCGTTTTTTCTTCTTACAGTATGATAATTAAATGGTAATTCATCAAAAACTTCTTTCATCTTTTCAAAAGAATGTGTATTTTCTTTTTGAACCACTCTAACTTTATAATGTTTACCTTCTTTAATAAAAAACGAACCTTCTGAAAGGTATATCCCCAAAAATTTTATAAATGTATCTGCGTTTACTTTTATTCTTTTCAAAGTTTTCGTAGCAGTAGAAGAATATCCTGAAATTTCATAATTTTCGTCTAATTTTAGTTCTACTTCCTTTATATCTTCTTTTTCCATATAACCTGCCTGTGGAATTATAATTTTTGGTATGTCTTTTAATTTATAAGCCTGATTTGAAAGCCATCTTTTGTTTTTTGATTTGTAAAAAATCCATTCTGTAGAGTAAAGCATTTTATGGTCTGGAGATACTAAAAGGTCAACAGATTTACTTTTAAAATTAATCATCATTCCTTTAAAGGGATATTTAATATATGTAGAAGGTTCTGTAAAACTTATTTCTAATGTATCAGGGTTTACCTGTGCAACTTTGTCTTCAGGAGATAAATCTTTAAAATACTTAAAGCCTTTATCTGTAAGAATCTCCGTATCAGAAGAATAGCATAAATGTTCCGCTTCTAAAACTACTGCAACACCTTTTGGTTTAAGTTCTTTTTCTAATTCTTCTGCTATTTCTGCTGTTAATCTTTCCTGAACCTGAGGTCTGTATGCAAATTTGTTAACTATTCTTACAAGTTTTGATAGACCACAAACTTTTTTATCTGGAATATAAGCTACGTGGGCTTTCCCAAAAAAAGGTAAAAGGTGGTGTTCACATAAAGAGTAAAACTGTATATCCCTTACAACAACCATTTCATCATAACTTCCGACATCTTCAAAAACTGTCATTTTAAAATCTTCATAACTTTTAAACTCTTCCCAGAGTTTTGCAATTCTTTCTGGCGTATCTTTCAAACCTTCTCTATCAGGGTTTTCTCCTATCCCTTCTAAAAAAAGTCTTATTGCCTTTTTTATTTTTTCTTTATCTATATTCATCTTTTACCTCTTTAAGATTGTTCAATTTTCTTTTTGAATTCTTCAAATTCTTTTTTAATCCTTTCCAATTCTTCCCTGTGCTTTTGTGCTTCTTCTTCAGCTAATTTCTTTTCAAGGATAGCCTGTTCTATTTCTACCTTTTTCTCTTTGCCCCATACATACCAAAGCGTAAATCCATAACCTAAAAATATTATTGTGTAAAATACAATTGCTTCAGGTCTTATTACCCCTTCTCCTTTTAATACGCTGAGATACATAAAACCAACTGTTAACACTATCAAAAACAAAAATGTTATTGCAAAAAATTTCACAAATTTAATCATTTCATTCCCCTCCTCAATTATTTTTGGAATTTTAGACATTCTACTTTCATACATTTTCCTGCAATTACGTTATACCCTTCTTTTGACAATTCATCAACTACCTGTGGATTAACTGTTCCCGGTTGAAGCCACAATGTTTTAAAACCTTTTTCTTTTGCTTCTTTCACAGTGTAAGGAACATCTGCTGGTCTTCTAAAAACATCAACGATATCAATTTCGTCAGGAATATCCTTTATTGACCTGTAAACTTTCTCACCTAAAATTGTCTGGCCTTCGTATTTTGGATTTACAAAATACATTTTATAACCACATCTTTTAACTACTTCAGATACAAAATAACTTGGTTTTGAAGGTGTAGGAGAGATTCCAATTACTGCAACTGTTTTGCTTTCTTCTAAAACTTTTTTAATTTCTTCATCTTTAGTAAGCACAGGCATTTTTTTCTACCTCTTTTTTTATTTATTTTAAAATGTATTATTTTCTTAATTTATGAGGAAAATTACCAAATTGATTATTTTAAAGCAGAAATCAGATTTATAAATTTATTTAAATCTTTAGAATTAAAATAAAACTGTATTTTATCACTGTAGACCTGTTTAACTTCAAGATTTTCTATAATTTTCATAATTTTTTCTGGCTCAACACCTTCTGTATAAATTGTAGAAATTGGTTCTTTTAACTCAATTTTGTATAAGCCTGCCTCTTTCATTGCTTTTTTCAGTTTTGAAATTTCTAAATAGCTGCTAAAAAGTTTTGGAAAGTCTGAATAAAATTCCTTTAAATATTTCTGCAATTCCTGTATTTCTTCAACAGTATTTGTTTTTGAAACCGCCAAATAAATATTCATCCTTTCTTCTGGGTCTTTAATAAAATCTTCTGGAATATAGCTTTCAAAATCAACAACTAAAACAGGTTCTTTTTCTTCTTTTCCCTGTTCTTCATTTATTGCTTCCTGTAAAAGTTTAACGTACATATCAAATCCAACAGCTTTTATATGTCCACTTTGCTGAACTCCTAAAATATTACCGGGACCCCGTATCTGCATATCTTCAATAGATACTTTTAATCCTGAACCTGGTCTTGTTAGCCTCATTATTGCATTTATCCTTTTTTCAGCATCTTTTGATATTTCCTTTGGAATTAAAAGATAACAGTAAGCCTGAACATTTCCCCTTCCAACTCTACCTCTCAAATGGTAAAGCTGAGCTAAACCTAATAAATCAGCCCTTTCTACAATCAGTGTGTTTGCTGTAGGAATATCAATCCCTGTTTCAATTATTGAAGTTGAAACCAGTATGTCTATTTTCCCTTCAATAAAATCAAGGATAACTTTTTCAATCTGTGAAGGTTTCATTTTTCCGTGAACGTATTGAATATTTACATCTGGAAATAAAGTTTTTAAATATTCTGATTTTTCCTGAATTGTTTCTACCCTGTTGTGTAAATAAAAAATCTGTCCATTTCTATTTAGTTCTTTTTTTACTGCTTCTTTTATAACTTTTTCATCTTCAAAGGAAACAAATGTTTTTGTTTCAATTCTACCTTCTGGTGGAGTGTTTATTACAGATAAATCCTTTAATCCTGACAAAGCCATGTTTAAAGTTCTCGGTATTGGTGTAGCTGTAAGATAAATAACATCAATATCTTTTTTTAGACTTTTTATTTTTTCCTTTGCCCTGACTCCAAACCTGTGTTCTTCATCTATTACTAATAATCCTAAATTTTTAAACTTCACATTATCCTGTAATGCTTTGTGTGTTCCGACAATTATGTCAATCTGCCCTTTTTCTAACTTTTCTAAAATTTCTAACTGCTGTTTTTTTGTTTTTAGTCTTGATAGATTTTCAACCACAACTCCATAAGGTTCTAACCTTTTTTTAAAGTTTCTGTAGTGCTGATAAGATAAAACTGTTGTAGGTGTTAAAACTAAAATCTGTTTTCCATTTATAACATTAATAAATGCTGCCCTCAGTGCAACTTCTGTTTTTCCAAAACCAACATCACCACATATTAGCCTTTCCATTGGCTTATCTTTAGATAAATCTTTTTTTACGTCTTTTATTGCCTTCATCTGGTCAGGTGTTTCTAAAAATGGAAATTCTTTTTCAAATTTATAAATCAGTTCATCATTTATGTTTAAAGGCTCTCTTTTTAAGTTCTGTCTCTCTGTGTAAACTTTTATTAGTTCTCTTGCAACATTTTTTAAAGAATTTTTAACTTTTCTTTTTAAATTTCTCCACGAAGTTCCACCAATTTTATCAATTTTAATAAATCCATGTCCTTTGTATTTATGGATTTTATCTAAATGGAGGTAAGAAACGTAGATTTTTTCTCCACCTGCATACTCCAAAATCATAAAATCGTAATTCTCTCCCCTTATTTCCCTTGTTTCTATTCCTCTATAAATTCCTATACCGTAATCTTCATGGATTATGTAATCTCCTTCTTTTAATGGTTCAACATCTAAATCAAGGGTTGTTTCTTCTGTTGAAATAAATGCTAACTTTTCATTTTTTAAACAGAGTTCCCTTTTTAAAGGAATTTCCACTTTTTGAAAATTACTTAAATCAATTTCTGAAGGTAATGCTAAATTGTCGTTTTTTCCGTTTGTATAAAAATAAACTGCTTCTTTTTTAAGAATATCCTGTAAAACATCAACGTAAAATATTTTCTGATCTTTTATATAACTTTTTAATGTAGAAGGATTTTTTTCTTCAAACTCTAAACTGAAATATTCGTTGTTTTTAACAGGAAAATCGTAAATTGGAAAAATTGTTATTTGTTTTATTTCCTTTCTTGTAAGAAGTTTTGAGCGTAAAAATATGTTTTCAACAGTATCTCCAAAAAAATCTATGTCAACAATCCCTGTTTCTGGAATGTAAACCGATAAAAATCCACCTTTAAATGAAAATTCCCCCTGATTTTCTATAAAATCTTCTCTTATGTATCCATTTTTAACTAAATTTTCAATTACAAATTCTGGATTGATAACACTGCCTTTTTTTATTTCCAAAATAGAGTTTTTGAAATCATTTATGTTTCTGACCTTTACATTTAATCCGTTCCTTGAGACTACAAGTACATACCTTTTATTCTGAAGAACATTTGTAAGGGCAATATTTCTTTTTATCTGACTTTCAATATCAAGTTTGTCTGTATTTTCTGGAAATTCTAAAACCTGAAAGTTTTCTTTTTTAAAAAATCTCAAATACGATTTTAAGTCATGAATAAACTCTTTAGCCCTTTTTTCTGTGTCTGTAATAACAATATTATTTTCTTTTAAGTTTTTTACGGTAAAATATTCAGGGAATGAGCCAATACATCCTTTTATTTTCATAGGAAATAATCTAAACCAAATTTTTTATTTTTCTATAAAATTTTGTAAAAAATTTTTACAGCTATGAAAACCTTGTAAATTCAATATTATCAGAAATTCAAATAAATTTCACGAACTTTAGTGTAAAAAATTTTTACACTCTAAAAATTGGCTCAAAGCTTTTACTATCAATCCTTTCCCGAGATTGGTCAAAAATTCTGTAAAAAATTTTTACACTTTTAAGGTTTTTAAAATAGTTAAATTTAAAAGTGAAAAACTACAAGTCATTGACAATAAATAATTATTTTTTCAAATCTAACAATTGGCACGATTCTTGCATATAAATTTAACTAAAATCAAATGGGAGGTTTTTGTCATGAAAACATTTAAGGTTGTATTTACTCTTATTCTGTCTGTCATTCTTTATTCGAGCTCTTTTTCAACACCAAATGATAATCCACCAGAACTTTCAAGCAATGGCTTTAATGATTTTGGGGTAACAGGAGACTACATTAAAATAGGAATAGATAGCCTTGGCTTTATAGCAGATTATGATTTGGGGTATGGATTACAATATCCTATTGGAACAGAGCATTTAGCACTTGGCTGGTGGGGAGATGGATATGGTGTAGGATATGATGATTCTCATTGGTATTTTGCAAGTGCATCTAGTGGTAATAATGGCTTTAATTTTATATCAGAAACAGATTTAAGTACAACTGACGCTTATATTGTAGAAGATGTATCTCAAACGAATGATGGAAAAATACAAGTAACACATAAATATATTTTTCCAAAGGACAAAAAGTTTATAATTCTAACAGTAAAAATTAAGAATATAAGTAATTCTGTATTAAACAATATTAGGTATAAGAAAATTACAGATTGGGATATGGATGGAACATTTGATGATTATTATGACTACTTAATGAATAGCGATGGATTGCCTATAATGATGGCATGGGAAACTCACTATGCAGGATTAGCACTTGCACCAGGAACAACAGCAACATATATAGATGGATATTGGGATTCTTATTGGGAATATGGAGTTGATATACACAATTCAGACCCTGAAGGTGCAAATGTAGATGGTGCAGCAGTGTTTATTTTTGACATACCTTCTTTAAATCCTAACGAAGAAAAAACATATACTATGTTTTATCTTTTAGGAGATTCTAAAGATGAAATTATTCAAAATTATCATGAGGCTTCCTCGTATCTTACTTCAGGTTTATCTATACAAAACGGAAAAATGTATGGAAACTTTACAATCGGAAGCTGGCCTAATTCAGCTGTTGTTAACTCTCAAATACCTTGCAGCAGCTATCCAGGGGTTAACCCAATATTTACTATGAACTGGGTTCAAAACTACAGATACAACTACATAGTAGCTTACAATTTAGACAGTGTTACCTGCTATGATGACCCAGCATTTGACCCAATGAAACCTAACGTTGATTTTGATACTACAATTGCTACTTTAAGAGGAATGATGAACTACTCTACCCCAGTTATCATTGAAATAGAAGAAAGCGACGGTGGAGAACCTG
>JALSSE010000110.1 GCA_026984415.1 Hydrogenothermaceae bacterium
AGATACCGGAAAAAGCGTCCACGAACTAATTAAACCACTAAAAAAAATAACAACAATGGATGAGGACTTACATGCACCACCTCCATGTTTATTTGTTTGGAAAGATGCAGTCTTTAAAGGTGTTGTAACAAAGGTCACGAAAAAATTCGTGTATTTCTTTGAAGATGGAACACCTGCAAGGGCAAGGATAACACTGACTTTAAAGTCTTTTAAAACCCAAAAAGAGATAGAAACAGAAACTATTAAAAATTCTGCAGATGTTTCAAAAAAAAGGATATTTAAAGAAGGAGATAATTTATGGATTTTAGCTTATAGAGAATATGGAGATACTTCTTACTGGAAATTTATTGCTGAAGTAAACAACATTTTTAATCCTTTAGAAATAGAACCGGGAACTGAAATAATTCTTCCAAAGAGAGAAAAATAATGTCAGAATTAACTGAAAAGTACTACAACTTTATAACCCCAGAAGTAAAAATTCTTGTTAATGGGGAAAATATTTCATCACTGGGAATTAGTGTATCAGAAGTTGAAGTAGAAAGAATAATAAATGGAATTGGTAGCTTTAGAATTATCATTCCTGATGCTCTTGATATAGAACTAAACCCAAAATATGAAGATATTTTTACATTTGGAAATGAAATACAGATTTATCTTGGTTATAAAGACAGGTTTGAGCCAGTAATTACAGGGATAATAACATCTTTAACTTACCATTTTGAAGAAGAAAACTTTTTAGACCTTGAAATAGAAGGTTATGATTACCTATTTTTGCTTATCAAAAGCAGACATTTTAAATCGTGGAATGACATGACAATTACAGATATTGTATCGGATATCGTGAAAGAATATCCTTTCAATGGAATAGAAATAGAAAGTACAGATATATCCACAAACCAGATAAGACAGGAAAACGAAACTGATTTTAATCTTTTAAAATCTTTTTCAAAAAATATTGGGTATGAATTTTTTGTATCAGAAAAAGGAAAATTTATCTTCAGAAACCCGAACATTGAAACATCAAAAGAAATAACACTTAATTTTAGTAACGAACTTATATTTTTCAGACCAACTATAGATATTTCACAGGTTGTTAATCAGGTTTTTGTAAAAGGCTGGAACCCAGAAATTAAGCAGGAAATAGTTGGTACAGCTTCTTCGGGAGATGAAAAAATTATTAACAGTTCCAAAAAGAAAGGAACAGAAGTTGTTCAGGAAAGCCTGAATATCCCTATTGTTCACGAAGTTAGAGTTCCAGTAAAAACACAGGAAGAAGCTGACAAAATGGCAAAATCAATTCTAAATGAACTTTCTCTGATGTATCTAAAAGGGAAAGGAACATCAATTGGAATTCCAGATATAAAACCTGGAATAGTTATAGAACTAAAAGGATTAGGAGAAAAATTTTCTGGTAAATATTACGTTGAAAAAGTTATCCACAGATTTGGAGATAACGGATTTAATACAAAATTTGAAGTTAGAGGTAATTCAATATGAGTGATATTTTTGAGCTTTTTGAAGAAAAGCAAAAAAAGATACAGTTTTATGGGTTAACAGTTGCAATTGTAACAAACAATGAAGACCCAGAAGGTCTTGGTAGAGTCAAAGTTGCTTTTCCATGGAATAATGAAAACGAAACTTACTGGGCAAGACTTTCTGTGCTAATGGCTGGGAATAATAAAGGTACTTTTTTTATACCAGAAGTAGGAGACGAAGTTATTGTCGCATTTGAATCAGGAGATATAAACTACCCAATTGTTCTTGGCTCTGTATGGAATGGACAGGATAATCCTCCTGAAACAAATATAAAAATAAAAAAAATAAAATCATCTGCAGGACATGAAATCATTTTAAATGAAGAAGATAATACTATCCATATAAAAACATCAAGTGGAGATGAAATAAACTTCGAAACTGGAACAAAAATAACCATTAAAAGTGGAGAGAATAAAATAGAGTTAAATCAACAATCTCAAGAATTGAAAATCAAAAGCAGTTTAAAGCTATCTATAGAAGCTACAGTATTAGAAATTAAAGGAACAAATATAGATATAAAAGCAGATGGAGTACTTACATTAAAAGGAAGTTTAGTGAGGATAAATTGATGGGAAACCCAGCTGTTAGATTAGGAGACTTAACATCCCACGGAACACCTTTATCACCAGGAACAGGAAGTCCAAATGTATTAATTGGTGGAAAACCTGCATGGAGATGCTTTATAGATTTCCACATCTGCCCCCTCATTACCCCTGCACCATCTCCACATGTAGGAGGCTTTGTTTTAACAGGAAGTACAACAGTTTTTATAAATGGAAGTCCAGCTGTAAGGTTAGGGGATTCAGTTATAGAGTTTGGAGCTCCAAACACAATAGTATCAGGTGAACCAACAGTTTTGATTGGATAGGAGATAAGTATGGCAAAGGAATTTTTAGGTAAAGGATGGAAATTTCCTGTAAGGATAAATCATAAAGGGGAATTTGAAATATCAAAATACGAAGAAGATATAAAAGAATCAATTCTCATTATTCTAAAAACTGCAAAAGGAGAAAGATTTTTACACCCTGATTTTGGATGTGGCATATACGATTATGTGTTTTCACCAATAAACTCAACAAATCTTTCTTTGATACAGACAGAAGTTGAAAATGCTTTAAAACTATTTGAACCAAGAATTGAAGTTGAAAAAGTTTCAGCTTCCCCAAAAAATGAAAACCTTATTTTGATTGAAATAGATTACTTTGTACGTTCAACAAATAGCAGGAGAAACATGGTTTATCCGTTTTACTTAAAAGAGGGAGGATAGGACTTTGGAATCTCCAAAAATAGATAAAAGAAGTTCAAATGAAATTCAGGAAAAAATAAAAAAAATTATTCCCTATTACCTTCCACAGTGGATACCTAAAGAAGGTGAAATTGGTTGGACTATTGCCCAGCTTTTTTCAGAAATGGAAGAGGATGTTCTTTATAGATTAAACAAAGTTCCTGAAAATCTATTTTTAGATTTTTTAGAAAAATTAGGTTTCAAACTCCTTCCTGCTAAACCTTCAAAAGCACCAGTTGTTTTTGAACCAATTAAAAACAAAAAATTAAATATACACGTAAAAAAAGGGACAAAAGTTTCTTCAAAAAACGGTGTTATTTTTGAGACTGATGAAGATTTTACAGTGACATCTTCCAGACTCAATAAAATATTTTCTGTAAACCCAAATACAGATAGTATAATAAGTCACTATAACGGAAAACCTTCAGTTCTATTTCAATTTTATCCTCAAAAACACTTTTTCTATGCTGGAGATGATTACATTTTTAATTTATTTAAAAGCAAAGGGAAAGGATTAACGTTATACATGTTTCCTCCTTTTGAAGCAGACTGGGAATATTTTTCAGGATATGATGAGAACGAAAATGAGATATGGAAGCCATTTAAAAAAATAGAAAAAATTACATTGAGAAAACCTACTGAAAAAGAACTAAAAAAAGCAAAAGAAATATTAACAAAGCTAAAAAATATCAATTCAATTTCTGAAGGAGATCAGCTATTAAACAATCTAAAAAAGTTAGAAAATAGCTTAATTTACACAGAAAAAAGGTATTACAAAATAGAAGGAGAACCAATTCAGAAAAAGGAAATAAACGGAGTTAAAACTTTCTGGATAAGAACAAAACTAAAAAATTTCCTAATAAAAGCAAAAAATGAATTCAGCATTTACGGAATTTC
>JALSSE010000111.1 GCA_026984415.1 Hydrogenothermaceae bacterium
TTTTTTCTTTTTCTCCCTGCTTTAAGGCGTAGTGCATTCCAATTATTCCCTGTAATTCATCAAACTCTTTAACCATTTCTGTTAGAAGGTCACATTTTGAAAGTTTATTAGCCCTTTCTAAATCTTTTAGATTTTCAATTTTTATTTCATCTGCAATTAGTACAGCTATTTCCCCATTTCTTTTGACTTTATCTAACATTGTCCCTAATTTTTCATGGAACTGGATACCTTCAAGTTTTGGGTAAAAATCCTCAAGGTTGTGCTTTAAATCTTCTTCATAGAAAAATAAAGCATCTTCAAGTCTTGCTTTTAAGACTTTTTCATAACCTTTCTGTACAACTGTTCTATCTTTTACTGCTGTATTTGAAAATGCTAAAAACTTAGGAATTAGCTCTCCATTCCTTTCAAAGTTAAAATACCTTTGATGGGATTTGCAAACGGTAATTATAACCTCTTTAGGCAAGATTAAATATTCCGGTGAAAAATCACCTAATATTCCGATGGGAAACTCAACTAAATTTGTAACTTCGTCAATAAGTTCTTCGTCTAAAATAGGTTCTGCATTTATGTTAGATGCGAATCCTGTTATCTGAGTTTCAACAGCTTTTCTTCTATCTTCAAAGTTTGCAACTATGTATCCTAATTTTGTAATTTCTTCATAAAGCTCCGGATGTGGTATTTCTTTTCTTTCTCCCCTTCCTACTGGTTGGGTCATAAATCTGTGTAAATGTGTAAATCTATCTGATTTTATCCCTGCAAACTCAATCTCAACGATTTCATTTTCCCACAGGGAAACTATCCACCTGATTGGGCGGGAGAATCTTGCACCTGTGTCATTCCATTTCATAGTTTTTGGAAAAGGAATTGATGAAAGAATGTCAGGAGTTATTTCTTTTATATATTCTTTTGTTTTTTTGCCTTCTTTTTTTATTACTGCTCCTAAATACTCGCCTTTTTCTGTTTTTATTACTTTTAGTTCATCAATGTCAATATTGTTTTTGTTGGCAAATGCAAGGGCAGCTTTTGTGAATTTTCCTTCTTCATCAAATGAAACTTTTGCTGGAGGACCTAATACTGTTATTTCTCTGTCTTCTTCTTTTTCCTTTAAATTTTTAACCAGTACAGCAATTCTTCTTGGGGTACCGTAAGACTTTATATTTTCTGGAGTTTCGTATTCAAAAAAATCTTTTAACTGTTTTTCAATATTCTCTTTAATATGTTTTTCGGCTATTTCAACAGCCTTTGGTGGAAGTTCTTCACATCCAATTTCCAATAAATAACTACCCATTTATACTCCTGTTTTTTTCTTTATTAATGGAAAGCCAATTTCTTCTCTATGTTTTACAAATTCTTTTGCACACTCCCTTGCAAGATTTCTGACTCTACCAATAAACCTTGCCCTTTCATTTACAGAAAGTGCACCTCTTGCATCTAAAAGGTTAAATATATGGGAGCATTTTAATGCATAATCGTAGGCTGGGAAAGGAAGGTTATGTTCTACCATTTTAAAACCTTCTTTTTCGTACATATCAAAAGTTTTAAATAACATATCAGTATCTACAAGTTCAAAATTATGGATAGACCACTGTCTCTCTGCTTCTTTGTATATATCCCCGTAGGTTAATCCTTCAGACCATAGTATGTCGTACACACTGTCTACACCCTGAAGATAAGTGGCAATCCTTTCAAGTCCGTAGGTTATTTCAACACTTGTTGCAGGTAAATCAAGGCTTCCTGCCTGTTGGAAATATGTAAACTGGGTAATTTCCATTCCATCTAACCACACTTCCCATCCAAGTCCCCATGCTCCAAGTGTTGGACTTTCCCAATCATCTTCTACAAATCTTATGTCGTGTTGTGTTAAATCTATTCCTAAAGCTTCAAGACTTTTTAGGTAAAGTTCCTGTGGGTTTTCTGGTGTAGGTTTAAGAATAACCTGAAATTGATAATAGTGTTGAAGTCTGTTTGGGTTTTCTCCATATCTACCATCTTTTGGTCTTCTTGACGGTTCTACATAGCACACATTCCATTCTTCGGGGCCTAACACCCTTAAAAATGTAGCCGGGTTCATTGTCCCTGCCCCAACTTCTATATCGTATGGCTGCCATAAAATACAGCCCTGTTTAGTCCAGTAGTTTTGCAGGGTTAAAATGATTTCCTGGAAAGTCATAAACTGCTCCCAATTTATTAAATTATATTAATATTTTAACAAATTTATCTTTTACTTTCTTCCTTTACAACTTCTATTAGATATTTAACATTTTCAACAGACATATCTGGCATCAAACCGTGTCCTAAATTAAAAATGTGTCCTGTATCTTTTCCCCATTTATTAAGTATAGAAACTACTTTTTCTTTGATAACTTCTTTTTCAGCATAGAGTACAATAGGGTCTAAATTTCCCTGTGCTGCTGCTTTTCCGTCTAATTTTTGTTTTACGGTAGATAAATCTATCATCCAGTCAACACTGTAAACATCAGCCCCTGATGTGATCATATCGTCAAAAAACCCTGCAACTCCTTTTGTAAAGTGGATTACAGGTTGATAATCTCTTTTTATTCCTTTTATTATTTTCTTTATTGCTGGTAATGAAAATTCCCTGTAATCGTCAGGGGATAAATATCCACCCCAACTATCAAAAATCTGAACTGCATCAGCCCCTGATTCAATTTGAAAGTTTAAATAATCTATCAACGAATCTGCAAGTTTATCTAACAGCTCTTTAAATGCTTCTGGATGGTTATACATAAATGTTTTTGCTTTTTTGAAATCTTTTGAAGTTCTTCCTTCTATCATATAAGCTGCCAGTGTAAAAGGTGCTCCACAAAAACCTATTGTAGGAACTTCCCTTTTTAAAGCCTCATTAACTCCTTTTATTATCTCACCAACATAGTAAACGTCCTGTGTGTTTAAAGGTTTCAATTTTTTTATATCATCAGGAGATTTAATCGGATTTAAGAATACGGGACCTTCCCCTTCCCTAAACTCAAACTTCATTCCCATAGATTCAAGGGGAGTTAATATATCTGAAAAAATTATAGAGGCATCTACCCCTAACAATTTACGGGGTAAAATAGAAGCTTTTACTGCAAGGTCAACATTTTTATAAAAATTAACAAAGTTTCCAGCTATTTTTCTAAGCTCTCTGTATTCTGGCATATATCTTCCAGCTTGCCTCATCAACCAAATTGGTGTTCTTTCTACTGGTTCAAGGTGGCAAGCTCTCAAGAATAAGTCGTTTTTTAAATCTTTCAATTTATATTCTCCTTGTGAATGTTTATTGTATTGAACTGTACCGTAATATTATATACAACTTTGAAACTATTCTGATTTAAAAAGTAAAAATTGTATTGAAAATCTAAATATATGTATTGATTTATTAATAAAATGGTAGTTATAATAAAATTATCAAAAACAAGGAGGGCAGTAAGATGGCAAAATTTTTAACAGAAGAATGGATTAAGGAATACGCAAAAGTATGGAATGAGGATGCAGAGTTAAGGGATGGACTCAAAAAGTTCTCAGCTACTATTAAGTACTATATTGAAGGAAGTGACCAGCCTCCAGTCTACATAAAAGTAGAAAAGGGTGAAGTTGTGGAAGCTGGTTTAGCTGGTGATGGAAAGTACGACTTTGAAATGTGGGCAACTCCAGAAAACTGGCAGAAACTCGCTACTGGTGAAATTGGACCTAAATCTGCAATGGCTACTAAA
>JALSSE010000112.1 GCA_026984415.1 Hydrogenothermaceae bacterium
TAAGCTCTACAATCACCACAAATCTAATACCTACTATTCAGGGATTTACTGAAGAAACAGGAGAAGATTACCTTTTACCTTCTGAAATAGATGTGAAAAAAGCAGAAAAAATAATAGTATTGGGAGATGACGTAGCGAATACAACTCCAGTTCTTTCTTACTTTTTTAAAGGAAATTACGAATTAGGACAATCTATTGACCCTGAGAAAAAAGAAATTTACTACATTGGAGAAAATTTAGATACACTGAAAAAATATTACCCTGAAGAAATAACAGTAAAAAATGGGGAGCTTTCAGACTACATTGAAAATATAAAAATAGATGGAATAGATGAAAAAACTGTTGTTATATACAGCAGTTCTACACTAAAAGGAGAAGATGCATATAAAATTGGTAAATCTTTAGGAAAATTAAAGAAAGAAAAAAACCCACAGATTTTAATAATTCCACCAGAAAGAAATGCATTTGGACTTTTAAACAGAATAAAAAATTATTACTATCTACCTGATATTTTTAAAGAAATAAAAAATGGAAACATAAAAAACATTATATTTATAGGAGAAGATATATCAGAACATTTTGAAGAAGAAGAAATAAAAGAAATACTATCAAAAGTTGAAAACTCTATAATCTTTACACCTTTCAATGATGGTATGGCAATCTCCTGTAATATTGCAGTAGGGACATCTCTATGGATGGAAGAAAATGGAACAACAGAAGGATTTAGAGGGGTAAAAGAGATAAGAGGAGCTTTGAAAAATCCACAGGAAGAAAAATTAATCTGGGAAAAACTTATTAGTAAAGTTAAATTAACACCAGAAGCAGTAAAAGAATATCCTGAAGAAATCAAATTTTACAACTACAAAGGTTTTATAAAAAGTGAAATAAAACTGTGGGATTTTGGGTTTTTATCAAGACGTTCAGAAAATATTACAAAATGGAAAATGGAAAACTTAATCCAGAATCCCTGAGGGGATTAAAATGATTGAAAAAATAGTAAAAAGAGACGGTAAAGTTGTAGATTTTAACCCACAAAAAATAACAAATGCCATACTCAAAGCCATGAAAGCTGTTGGGGAGGAAGACACAGAAACAGCACAAAAGATAACAGAAGATGTAGTAAAAGAGCTTGAAAATACCATAAAACCTGATGAAATTCCCGAGGTTGAACAGGTTCAGGACATAGTAGAAAAAAAATTAATAGAACATGGAAAACCCAAAGTTGCTAAAGCTTATATACTTTACAGGAAAAAAAGAGAAGAAATCAGAAAAGAAAAAATGCAGATTTTAAATAAAAATTATTTAGATGAAATAGACAAAAACTTTGATGTAAATGCACTTAGGGTTCTTGCTGCAAGATACCTGAATAAAGACCCTTCTGGAAAAATAATAGAATCTCCAAAACAGCTTTTTGAAAGGGTAGCAGTCCACATAACAATTCCATCTATTCTCCACGATGAAAAAGTATTTAAAAAATTCTGGAATGAGCCACATCCAGAAGAAGAAATAAATATAAAAGATTATGCAGGAAAGATAAAAGTCGGAAAGTACACACTTAACCAGTATCACCTTGAAGGTTTAGAAAGGGTTTACAGAAGGTTAAACAGAGAAGGGAGTATCAAGTACAAACTAACAGAAATTCTTAAAATGTTTGAAGATGGAGAATTTGACCACTATGAAAAAGAAATAGAAGAATATTTCAATCTAATGGTTGAAAAAAAGTTTATGCCAAATACACCTGCCCTTGCAAACTTTGGAAACCCTTTAGGAATGGGTATGGCCTGCTTTGTTTTAGGAATTGAAGACTCTTTAGAATCAATAATGGAAACATTAAAAAGGGCTGCACTTATATTTAAATCAGGTGGAGGATGTGGCTATAACTTTTCCAAAATAAGACCAAAAGGTGATTTTGTTAAGACAACCCACGGAGTGAGCTCTGGACCAATAGCATTTATGACCCTTTACGATAAAATGACAGAAGTTATTAAACAGGGTGGGATTAGAAGAGGGGCAAATATGGGAATTTTAAATTCAAACCACCCTGACATTGAAGAGTTTATTGTTGCAAAAAAAGGGAATAAACAACTTACAAATTTCAATATATCTGTTTTTGTAAAAGAAGATTTCTGGGAATACTTAAATGAAAACAAACCTTACCCTTTAATAAACCCAAGAAATAATCAGGTTGTTAAATATGTTGACCCTAATAACCTTTTTAATACAATAGTTTATGAAGGCTGGGAATCAGCCGAACCGGGACTACTATTTGACGACAACATAAACAGATATAATCCACTTTTAAAAAGTTTCGGAAAGATAGAAGCAACAAACCCATGTGGAGAAGTTGTTTTATATCCAAATGAGTCCTGTGATTTAGGGTCTGTAAACGTATGGCAGTTTATTGAGGAATATTTTGAAGATGGGGAAAGAAAAGTAAAAATAAACTGGGATGAATTTGAAAAAACAGTAAGATTAGCCACAAGATTTTTAGACAACCTTTTAGATATAAACAATTTTCCATTCCCTGAGATAGAAGAAACAACCCTACAAAACAGAAAAATAGGTTTAGGTATGATGGGACTGGCAGACCTTCTTTTTGAATTGGAAGTTCCATATAATTCAGAAGAAGGTAGAAAGTGGATGGAAAAAATTATGGAATTTATAAATTACCACTCAAAAAGAGAATCAGTTGAGCTTGCAAAAAAAAGAGGTGTATTTCCAAATTTTGAAAAAAGTTTTTATTTAGACGGAAAAATGCCTATAAAAGGTTTTGAAGAAAAAGAAAGCTGGAATCAGGACTGGAACAGCCTTTTAGAAGAAATAAAAAAATACGGATTAAGAAACACATTTACCACTGTTATAGCCCCAACAGGCTCTATAAGTATGATAGCTGGAACATCACCGGGAATAGAACCTATTTACAGCCTTGTTTATGAAAAAAAAGTTACAGTTGGGACTTTCTACTATGTTGACCCAGTATTTGAAAAATTTATGGAAAGGGAAGGTCTTTTAGACGATGATTTAATCAGAGATGTTTCAAAGAATGAAGGTAGTATCCAGAAAATAGAATACATTCCAGAAAGATTGAAAAAAATATTCGTTACAGCCCTTGATATATCTGCAAAAGACCATGTTTTAGCCCTTGCTTCTATACAGAAATGGACAGACTCTTCTGTTTCAAAAACGATAAATTTCCCAGAACATGCGACAGTTGAGGAAATGAAAGAAGCGTATCTTTTAGCCCACAAATTAGGATGTAAAGGTTTAACAGTTTACAGATACAAGTCAATAAAAAGTGTTTATGTTCCGGGAATTGAAGAGGAAAAAGAAAAACCAAAACTTGAGAATTTAAAAGATGTAAAAGTTAAAGCCCCTTCTGTTTACAAAGAAGAAGGTTTTAATGAGGTTCCTGAATTGGAAGAAGGTGAAAAATGTCCTAAATGTGGCTCAAAACTTATAAGGTCTGAAGGCTGTGTAAAATGTCCTTCATGTGGATGGAGTGCCTGCGAACTATGATTTACGTTTTTACAGGGAACGGAAAAGGAAAAACAACTGCAGCAATTGGGACAGGAATAAGAGCAGTTGGAGCAGGTTTAAAAGTTTTAATGGTTAAATTTATGAAAGAAAAAGGGTTATCTTCTGAAGACAGCCTTTTAGATAAAATTGAAAATTTTGATTTATACGCCTTTGGAAGGAAAGGGTTTTACCTTCCAGAAAAAAAGTTAAAAGAAAATCCAGAACTCAGAAAGTACTTTAAACCATTTGAAGAGATAGACTATAAAAAAGCAAAAGAAGGGATTATCTTTTCTTTTGAAAATTCTAAAAACTACAATTTAATAATATTAGATGAAATCTGTGTAGCTATGGATTTAGGGCTTTTAAAACCAGAATTCGTATTAAAATATATTAATAATGAAAAAGATTACATTCTAACAGGTAGAAACTGCCCTGAAATTATAGTTGATAAAGCTGACCTTGTAACAGAAATGAAAGAAATAAAACACCCTTTTGAAAAGGGAATAAAAGCAAAAAAAGGTTTAGATTACTAAAAAGGAGGATTTCTATGGGATTTCCTGTACACAGACCAAGAAGATTGAGAAAAAACGAAAATATCAGGAGACTGGTAAGAGAAAATCATATTACAGTTGACGACCTTATTTATCCTCTTTTTATTGAGGAAGGGGAAAATATAAAAGTTGAAATTCCATCAATGCCTGATATATACAGGTATTCTTTAGACAGGTTAGATGAAGAATTAGAAGAAATTGTCAACTTAAATATACCAGCTGTACTTTTATTCGGTATTCCCTCTCATAAAGATGAAGTTGGAAGTGAAACTTGGAACGAAGAGGGAATAATTCAAAAGGCAATAAGACATATAAAAAAGAATTACCCTGATTTATACGTGATAACAGATGTATGTTTTTGTGAATACACAGAACATGGACACTGTGGGGTTTTATGCGGACACGATGTTGAAAATGATTTAACCCTTGAAAACACAAAAAAACAGGTTGTCTCCCATGCAAAAGCTGGTGCAGATATGGTAGCGCCTTCAGGAATGATGGATGGTGTTGTTAAAGCTATAAGAGAAGGTTTAGATGAGGCTGGATATGTGGATATTCCAATAATGGCTTATTCTGCAAAATACGCATCTGCTTACTATGGTCCTTTTAGAGATGCTGCTGAATCATCACCATCATTTGGAGATAGAAGAAGCTATCAGATGGACTCGGCAAATAGAAGGGAAGCCTTAAAAGAGGTATACCTTGATATAGAAGAAGGTGCTGATATAGTTATGGTAAAACCTGCTTTATCCTACCTTGATATTATAAGCGATGTGAGACAAAACTTTAATGTTCCGGTTGCTGCGTATAATGTAAGTGGTGAATACTCTATGGTAAAAGCTGCTGGAAAAATGGGTTGGATTGACGAGGAAAAAGTTATGATGGAAACTTTAATATCAATGAAAAGGGCTGGAGCAGATATTATAATTACTTACCATGCAAAAGAAGTTGCTAAATTATTGAAATAATTTTTTCAGGGAGAACATCCCTGTTCTCTTTTGTTACTTCAATGACCTTAACATAAGGCAGATTTTTAAATTTCTTTATAAGAGGGTGAAAATCCTTCTGTGATATTGTTGCTATAACTTTAATTTCTGGATTTTCTATTATTTTATTTACCAGTTCTTTAAATTTTTCGGAAAAAAACTCCATCTTTCCAATTTCATCAATAATTACTATTTTGTCTGAAGAATTTAGAGCTTCCTCTAAAATTGGTATAACTAATTTTTCAAATTCTTTTATACTAACTCCGTATTTTCCAACCCTGTATTTTGAATCTAAATTAACATCAGCAAGAACCCCTTTTTTTCCATCTGAAGTTATAATCTTAAAACCTTTTCTTTTGTTTGTTTTCTTATCCCTATAATCTTCGGTATAAAAGCCAACAGCATTTCCGTTTAATTTTTTAAAAATTTTTTTAATAACTGTTGTTTTCCCTATCCCCGGTTTTCCTGTAAGGAGTATTTTTTTATTTCCCATAATTTTCCCAAAATTTTCACAATTAATATAATATAATCAAAAACAAAAAAGTGGCAGGACATTGAAAATAAAAGAAGCTCTGCAAAAAGGAGCAGAAACTTTAAAAGAAGCTGGTGTTGAAACCCCTATAACAGATTCCCAGTTATTACTTTCCCATATTTTGAAAATACCAAGGTGGAAATTGATTACAGAAAGGGAAGAAGAACTGAAAAAAGAAGAAGAAAAGAAATACTTTGAATTATTAAAAAAAAGGGCTGAAGGATTTCCTGTTGCGTATTTAACAAAGAAAAAAGAGTTTTTCGGACTTGAATTTTATGTTGAAGAAGGGGTTTTAATTCCAAGACCTGAAACAGAAATTTTAGTTGAAGAAGTTTTAAAAAGAATTCCTGAAGATAAGGAAAAAATAGGACTTGAGATAGGAGTTGGAAGTGGAGCAATTATTGTTTCTTTACTAAAAAATAGAAAAAAGTTGAAAATGTATGGGGTTGATATTTCAGAAAAAGCCTTAGAAATAACAAAGAAAAATGCTAAAATACATAATGTTGAAGATAGGCTATTTCTTATAAAAAGTAATTTATTTGAAAATCTTCCTGAAATAAAATTTGATTTTATAGTTTCAAATCCACCTTATATTTCGGAAGAAGAGTATATGGAACTACAAAAAGAAGTAAAAAAAGAACCTAAAAATGCACTGGTTGCAGGAAAAAAAGGAATTGAAATTTATGATAAAATCGTTCAGCAGGGAGTAAAATTTCTTAAAGAAGATGGTTTTTTTGCCTTTGAAATTGGATACAATCAGGGACAGTACGTTTCTGAATTATTGAGAAAATACGGGTTTAAGACGAAGATTATAAAAGATTTACAAAATTTAGACAGGGTTGTCATAGGAGAAAGGAAATGGAAATGAAAGGGAATGCTTTAATAATCAAGGGGAACAAAAATTTAAACGGTTATCTTGAAGTTTCTGGAGCAAAAAATTCAGCTCTTCCAAACATTGCAGCAACAATTCTCACAGATGAACAGGTCATTTTAGAAAATATACCAGATTTACTTGATATTGAATTTATGAACAATCTTTTAAAAGAGATTGGTTCTGATGTTAAAGATTTAGGAAATAAAACTTTTTCGTACAGGTTAAATAATCCTTCTTCCTTAACTGCAAATTACGATTTTGTAAGTAAAATGAGGGCTTCTATTTTAGTTTTGGGACCAATGCTTTCAAGATTTGGATATGCTGAAGTTTCTTTACCTGGTGGTTGCTGTATAGGAACAAGACCAATTGATTTACATATAAAAGCCCTTGAAAAAATGGGAGCAATAATAGAGTTAGAACACGGTTTTATAAAAGCTACAGCCCAGAGAGGATTAAAAGGAAACCATATAAAATTTGATAAAGTAACAGTAACAGGAACAGAAAACATTTTAATGGCAGCTGTCCTTGCTGAAGGAGAAACAATAATTGAAAATGCTGCATTAGAACCTGAAATTGTTGATTTGGCACTACTTTTAAAGAAAATGGGAGCTAAAATTGAAGGGGAAGGAACACCTGTAATAAAAATAAAAGGAGTTAAAAAACTCTACGGAACAAAACACAAAATAATCCCTGATAGAATAGAAGCTGCAACCTTTGCCATACTATCTGCATTATCAGAAGGTAATATAGTTATAAAAAATTATCCTAAAAATTACCTTGAATACGTTAACTTTATTTTCAAAAAAATAGGTATAAACATTATAGATTTAGGGAATAATGAAGTACTTGTAAAAAAAGAAGACAGATTAAAACCAGTAAAAATTGAAACAAAAGAGTACCCTTACTTCCCAACAGATTTACAGGCACAATTTATGACATTACTGTCTGTTGTTGAAGGACAATCAGAAATAACAGAAAATATTTTTGAAAATAGATTTATGCATGTTTCTGAGCTAAACAGGTTAGGTGCAGACATAAAGATTAATGGAAAAACTGCAGTTATAAATGGAGTAAATAAATTAACAGGTGCTGAAGTAAAAGCAACAGATTTAAGGGCAAGTGCTGCAATGGTTCTTGCTGGAATTATATCAGAAGGAAAAACAGTTATACACGATATTTACCATTTAGACAGGGGTTATGAACATATTGATACAAAATTAAAAAATATAGGGGCTGAGTTAAAAAGAGTTTATGTAAAAGAAAAAATACTTGATTAAGACAGAAAATCTTTTAAATGTTTTTTCATAGCAAGAACCCTTAATTTTTTTAATGCCCTTTGCTCTATCTGTCTTACCCTTTCTCTTGAAATTCCTAAAATATCCCCAACTTCTGTAAGTGTTTTTGGTTCTTCACCGTTTAAACCAAACCTGTGTTCAATAATAGCCTTTTCCCTATCATCTAAAACATTTAACATTGAGTTTAACTGTTTATGTAAAGATTCCTCAACAATATTTTTTTCAACATCTTCAGTACCCTTTTTTGATAAAACATCAAGTAATGTTAAATCCTCACCTTCTTTTCCTAAAGGCATATCAAGAGAGTACGGCATTCTCACAACCTGCAAAGCATTTCTTACCTTTTTAACACTTGCATCAACTTCTTTTGCAATTTCTTCAATGGTAGGTTCCCTGTCAAGCTGTTCTTTTAATTTTTCGTAAGTTTCTCTCACTTTTGATATAAACAGAGATTCTTTAACAGGTATTCTTACTGCACCTGTTTGCTGGAAAATTGTTTGCATTATTGCCTGCCTAATCCACCAGACAGCATAAGAAATAAATTTAACTTCCCTTTCAGGGTCAAACCTTTTTGCAGCTTCAATTAAACCTAAATTCCCAGCAGCTATTAAATCTGTTAGAGGAACACCCCATCCCATAAAATTTTTAGCAACATTTACGACAAATCTTAAATTTCCTTCAATTAATTTTTTTAAAGCTTCTTTATCCCCTTCTTTTGCTTTAATTGCAAGTTCTTTTTCCTCTTCTGGGCTTAATAGAGGATGTTGTGCCATTTGCTGTATATATAAATTTAATGTTGTTTGCTCTTTGTCTGGATTTGGTGCCATTGTATCCACCTCTTTTTATATAAATTTTGGGTAATTAATAATAATCATTATTAATAATAAGTTTATGATTTATCTCAAGATATCAGTTTCAATAAGAATAAAGTTTAAATTTAAAAATTTCAACTATTTGTGGAAGGAAGTATACAATAAGTCTGTGAAAATTTTATGAAAATTTTAAATATTGTATTATAATTTATTAATACACAACCTAACGTATCATCAAATAAAATCCTAATAACTTCTAATATATTAAAAATTTACTATTTAGAATAAAATTCTGATATATGGAGAAAACCGTGCATTTTAGTAAAGTTTTTAAAGTTTTACTGTTATTACTAATTTTTTTATTTAATCAGTCCTTTTCAAAAGAGGAAATCTGGACAGATTTTATGGGTCATAACCAAACAATTACATGTCAAGGTGGTCAAGACCCTGAACCTTATAATGTCCAGCTATACGAATCACCTTGCAAAAAGAAGAATGACCCTGTTCTTAAATGGGCTTGTGAAAACGGATTTACTATTGTGAATAACTGTATGCTTAGCCATTTTGAAAAAAGGGAAATAGCAGTTTTCAATAATAAGAAATATCTAATTAAGTATTGCACTTCTGCTTATATTGATTGGGGACAGGGTATAAATTGTGAAGGTATAAACGCAGGATATGAAGTAATAAAAGCCAATAAGTCAGTATACGAAGATACAACTGTAGTTTATTCTGTAGTTGATATTCCTTCTTTATGTAAAACCCCAAATGATGAAACAATTATTAGTAAATGCAAATCCTTTAAAGAAAAAGCAAAAGCCTATTTTCTTTCTTTAAAAGCTGTTGTTGAAGGTGGAAAAGTTCAAAATGTTTCAGAAAAAAATGATACCGAAAATCAATCCACTGAAGAAATAAATATAACTGTATCAGCAGAACATCCTGATTATGAACCTGCAGTAGTTATTCAGGATGTAAATTATCTTTTATCCCAGAAAGGATGGAATATTTCTGATTTAAAAGAAATCCTATTAGAAGGAAAAACACTTAGCGGTTCAAACTTTATTCCGTATTCAACAGTTGAAATAAAATTTAAAGAAAATATTTACAAAATAAAATCAAATTCAAATGGAGAATATTCAAAAAGCTTAAATGTTAATCCAAATGGAACTAAATCTCTAAATGTTAAAATTGACCTATATTTAACTAAAAAAGAACAAAATGTAAAAGTAAAAGTACTATCTAAAAATTTAGTAGCAAATGGTAAAAAACAAAAAATATTACTCTTAATTGAACAGGAAGATGGGAAACCTGCCTCAAACAAGACATACTCTATTTATTTTAATAAGAAACCAATAACCCATAACGGAAAAAATGTAAATTTTGCAGTAAAACCATTTTTAGCTGGAACAATTAAAACAAATGAAAATGGAAAAGGTTATCTAATAATCCAGTCTTTAAAAGTAGATAATAAAAAATTAAACAACATTAAAAATACAGAAAACTACTTTCCTATAACGGCAAATCTTAATATTGAAGGAAGAAAAAAAGTTGGCGAATTCCAACTTTCATTTGAAAGCCCATTCCCAAAAATAGAAAAATTTCTACTACCATGTGGTATGGATGCAGAGCACTGGCAGTTAACCCCTTCAAAAATATTTATAAAAGACCTTGACAGTAATTCATTTTTTATTGAACTTAGAGGTTATGGGCGATTTAAAGAAAAACAGGGAAAAATCTACAAGACATTATATCGTAATCGTAATTATAAAGGAAAAACATTTGAGTTTTATTTTGCATCCCTCCCTATTGGACTTGATTTAAATAAACAGCCAGATTTATTAATGGCATTTTTAGAAACAAATATAAAAGTGGCTATAAATTTTCTAATAGCTGTAAATGAAGGATATTCATTTGATAGGTTAAGACAAGCAGATTCAATAAGTCTAACAAATAAACTTGATTATGACACAGTCTATAATTCTGTAAAATTAGGATTTGGTGCAAGGGAATATTACAACGGAACTTTATCATTTTTAGATAATAAGAAAAAAGATTACGTTTCTACTGCAGATGTAGTAGTTGGAGGGGTTTTATTAGGCAATGATGTGATTAATCTTATTAAAAAAACTTCATCTACATTAGGTGAAAGTTTACAGATAGAAGTAGCCAAGGCAATATATGAAAATGCTAAAACGATGTATTCCTTATATAAAGAGTATAGAAAAATTTCAGATAGTTATAAAGACATAGTTTTTATACCTATTTTAATAAAAATCACAGACAATGACGGATATTCCACATCAGCAGTAGGAAGTTGTGGTGTTCGGATTTGGAAAGAGGTTAATTAAGATGAAAAAACTTTTAGGCTTGAGTTTAATTTTAATTAGTTGTGTATCTTTTGCATTTGGAGGCAACATAGAATCTACTATTAACAACTACTTTACTGCAGTCCAGAATAAAGATATTAACTGGATTAAAACAAATGTTAAAGGTTTGAAAACAGATGAACTCAAAATATACGAAACTGCCTTCAAGAGCATAAACCAACAATTCACAAATTTAGACATCAAAAGAACAAAAATATACAAAAATTATGCAATTGCTGAAGTTCTGGTAAAGGTTAAAGTTATAAATTTAATTAACAAAGAAAACTCTGTTATAGATTCAGATTTAATATTTTTCTTTGAGAAAGATAATCAAAATAAATGGAAAATTATTAAAATTTTATCTTACAAAGATTTTGATATGGTTTTAAAATCTTACTTTTTAAAAGAGTATTACCCCAGTGAGAAAAATCCTAAATTACAGAAAGTTGTCTATAATAGTGCAGATAGCGGTGAAAATTTTGAAGTAGATGAAAACGACGTGGAAATAAATATAGATAGACCAGGTAGAGATTACAAAAATTTCAATTTACCGTATCCAGATTACAATCTGTGTAAACAAGCATGTGAAAATGATACACAATGTAAGGCCTGGACGTACGTAAAACCAAATACTATTCAGGGGAAATATGCAAGATGCTGGTTAAAAAACTCTATACCTTCTCCTGTTAAAAATAGCTGTTGTATTTCTGGTGTGAAAAATCAGTATCACCCTCTAAAAAATTCCCCATATATGGAAAGCTGGTTCAAAAATTGGGAATTGGTAATTGGTCCTGTTTTACCTAATGGGGAAATGGGAAATATTATGAGAACTAACGAAAAGTTTGGATGGAAAAATCCTGTTGTAGATTTAGGAGATGCAATGCCTCCATCGGGAGCTAAAGGGTCTGCTTTATACTTACATCCAGCTGAACGTAATAAACCTACCGTTTTAAGAGGTAAGTATTTTATAAATGATTCACAAAAAGCTTTACTGTTCAGAGTTGCTGGAAATAGAAACGGTGATTGGACTATGATTGTAAAAATAAACGGCCAAAAAGTGTTTGAAAAATCAATAGATGGAAGAAAATGGTACGAAATAGAAATTCCACTTCAAAACTACTATCAGCAAAATATTAATGTGGATTTGTTAATAAAAGCTTCTGGATGGTACTATGAGTATGCATTTATAGACGAAATCAAACTTGTAGATTTAAAAACAGAAAGCTGGTTTAATGATATACATTCAGACAAGGAAAACAAACCTTTCCATATATCAAAATGTTTAGCCTATCAAAATTCTGATAATTATCTTAATAATACTGTTCCTTCATTCTTAAATAGAAACCAAAGCAAAATATACGTTAGTTGTAAAATAGAAAACACTCCATTGAATACTGAACTTACATCCCAATGGTACTATGTACAGCCGAATGGAGAAAAGATTTTTATTATTAGTTATACACTACCTATAAAAAAACCTAATTATACTGGATATATAACTTTCCATGCAGAAATGCCAGCAAATAAAACATGGCCTATAGGCAACTATGAGGTAATAATTACAAAAAATGGAAAACCAATTGAAAATGTATCTTTTAGTATAAAATAAAAGTTTTATCAGACCCTCCAGCTTTTTCATATAACTGGAGGTTTTTTATTTTATAAATTAACCTTCCTTTTCTTCTTCAATCTCAACTTCTATTCCTAATTCTTCCAACTGTTCTTCTTTTACGTAGTCTGGAGCTTCTGTTAATGGACAGATACCTTTTTGCGTTTTAGGGAATGCTATAACATCCCTTATACTTTCAGAATCTGTAAGAAGTGCAAGTATCCTATCTAATCCAAAAGCAAGTCCACCGTGTGGAGGGGCTCCGTATTTTAGAGCATCTATTAAAAATCCAAATTTTTCTCTTGCCTCTTCATCAGGTATCCCTAATAGCTCAAATACTTTTTGCTGTATGTCTGGACGGTGGATACGGATAGAACCACCACCGATTTCCTCGCCATTTAAAACTAAATCATAAGCCCTTGATTTAAATCCTAAAGCAACTTTTTTATCTGCTATTGCTTCATCAATTCTATCTAAATCCTCTTCTTTTGGACTTGTGAAAGGATGGTGTAAAGCAACAAGTCTTTGTTCCTCTTCATCCCATTCAACAAGTGGAAAATCTGTAATCCAAAGAAAATCCCATCTACCTTCTGGAATTATATTTAACTTCTCTGCAACATGTTTTCTTAAGAAACCTAAAACCCTGTGGGTTGTTTCTGGTTTATCTGCTATAAATACTAAAAGGTCTCCCTTTTCAGCTTCCATTTTTTCTGTAAGTTTAGAGAGTTCTTCTTCTTTAAAGAATTTTGTTATTGGTGATTGCAGTTCTCCACCTTCCTGAACCTTTATCCATGCCATTCCCTTTGCACCGAATTTTTTTGCATATTCAGTTAAATCGTCAATTTCTTTTCTTGAAAATTCAGCCCCACCTTTTATATTTAATCCTTTTACAAGTCCTTCTTTTTCAGCTGTTTCCCTGAATACCTTAAATTCTACCTGCTTTGCCAAATCTGTAATGTCTTTTAACTCTAATCCGTATCTAACATCTGGTTTGTCTGTTCCGTACCTGTTCATAGCTTCTTCATAAGTCATTCTTCTGAAAGGTAGTTTCAGCTCAATTCCCATTACTTTTTTAAATATGTAATGTATTAAACCTTCTGAAATAGAAATTACATCTTCCTCATCAACAAATGACATCTCAAAGTCTATCTGGGTGAATTCTGGCTGTCTGTCTTTCCTTAAATCTTCATCTCTGAAACATTTTACAATCTGAAAATATCTTTCTATTGCCCCTACCATAAGTATCTGTTTAAATAACTGTGGAGATTGGGGAAGTGCATAAAATTTTCCTTTCTCAAGCCTTGCAGGAACAAGAAAATCTCTTGCCCCTTCAGGTGTAGATTTTGTAAGCATTGGAGTTTCTACTTCTAAAAATCCATTTCCTGCAAGGTACTCCCTTGTTGCCTGATAAACTTCGTGTCTTAACAACAATTTATTCAGCATAGACCTTCTTCTTAAATCTAAATATCTAAATTTCAGTCTTGTTTCTTCGTGGACTTTTATATTGTCTTCTATCTGGAAAGGTAAAACATCACACGTATTTAGTATTTTTAGCTCATCAACTGCTACTTCTATATTTCCTGTTCTTAATTTAGGGTTTTCAGTTCCTGCTGGTCTTCTCTGAACCCTTCCTTTTACTCCAATAACGTATTCACTTCTTATTTTTTTTGCTTTTTCATACACTTCTTTTGGAGTTAAAGATGGGTCAAAAACAACCTGAACAACTCCTTCTATATCCCTTAAATTTATAAATAAAACTCCTCCGTGGTCTCTTACACTTTCTGCCCAACCTAACAGTCTAACTTCATCGCCAATATTATTTTCTGTTAATTCACCACAGTAATAATCCCTTTTAAAATCTCCAAGCCTATCTAACATAGACATCTCCTTCTTTTGAGTTTTGAATTTAAAATTTTATCATTTTAAGAATGATGGAAAAAGTTTTACTCAAAAATAATTTCTGAAATAAATACATTTAACCATTTTTTAAAGTCAGAATAGTCTGGATTAAACTGCTTTATCCACTCTTCATCGTAATTAACTACTGTATCCAGATATTTTTCAATCTCTTCATCACCAAAATTTATTGTTATTGTCTGGTCTACAACTACCATTTTTAAATCAAAATCAACTTTAGGGATTAAAGATTCAATATCTTTATCCATTTCCTCATAAGTTAATAAAACAGAATGTTCTTTTTTTACTGTTTTCCCTTCTGAATTCACGCCAATTAAATGGAATTCAACTACTTTTTCAACAACTGGTTTTAAAAATTTTATTCCACCTAATACTTCTTTTTTCATTTTTATCCTCCACTTACCGGTGGAATTAGTGCAACAACATCCCCATTTTTTAAAATATAGTCTTTATCAACATACTCCTCATTTACAGCCACCATAACATTATCTAAATTCTGGGATATTTCAGGGTGTTTTTCTTTTAGAAAATTAATAAGGTCTGTTAAATTTGAGTTTTCTTTTATTTCTATACTTTCTTTATTCTTTTTTATTTTATCCTTTAATGAAGAAAAATAAAGAACATCAATCTTCAAACTTTATCTCCCACTCTGTAATCAGATGTGAACCTCTTATAAAATGGGCTCTTAATTTTGTTTTAACAACATCTTCTAATGTTTTAAAACCTTCTCCACCGACTAATGTTGGTGTATTAGAACCACCTACAATAAACGGCATGTGTATTAATCTAATTTCATCTACCAGACCATTTTTAATTAGTTCCCAGTTTAATGTTGAACCACCTTCAACCATAAGATTTTTTATTCCTCTATCGTAAAGAATATCCATCATCTTGATTAAATCAACTTTTTCTTCGCCACACTGGATTACATCAACTTTTTCTTTCAGTTTTTGAACTTTTTCATCTGGTGCAGTTTTAGAGGTAACAATTATAGTAGGGGCGTGCTTTTCTAATATATGGGAGTCTAAAGGAATATCTGCTTTTGCAGTTGGAACAATTCTTGTTGGATTTTTACCTTCAACGTATCTAACTGTTAGAAAGGGATTGTCTGTTCTGATTGTTTCTGCACCAACCATTATTCCGTCAACTTTTGCTCTCAATTCGTGGAGATACCTATTGGCTTCCTCATCCATGAATTTCATTATTTCTTTAGAAGAAACCCCTCTCTGTAATGTCAGTTTCCCGTCAACGGTAACTTCTGAAACTATTATAACGTAAGGCCTTGCCATTAAATTCCCCTTTTAATCGTAAGTTTTGTTGTATTTGATATACAGGTAAATAATCCTCTGTAAAAGTGATAAAACTGTTAAAGCAGTTATAACAACAAATCCAAACTGTAAACCACCTAAAATATGAAAATGCTCAAATATTGAAAACACTATAATAGTCAGTAAAGTTTCTGGTCTCCCAAAAAACCCAATTCCTTCTAAAGGGTCATCTATTTTCCCCTTTTCTCTACTTGAGAATCCAATTTCAGAATATGCAACTGGTTTTATAAATGTATGGAGCATATTGGTAGTTATTGCAATCACAGTTAAAACTGGTGTTGAGTAGGCAAGTCCTATTGAAAAAAGGACAACACCATCTACAAATTTATCAGCAAGCCAGTCAAAAACTGCACCAAATTTTGAGGCTTTATCAGTTTCCCTTGCTACAACTCCATCCATCAAATCAAAAAAACCACTCATAAAAAGTAAAAGAGCACCTGTAAAAGGTTTACCTTTAAAAAAAGAAACAGCTGCAAGGACACCAAACGTAACAGATATAAGAGTTATTATATTTGGGGTAATATGTGTTTTTGCAAATAGTATCCCTACAGGCTCGTATATCTTTTTTAAAGATTTCCTTTTTGATGTAATATTCATTTTTTCACCAATTATAAGCCTTTTTCCCCTAACCAAGGCATCATTTTTCTAAGTTCTTTTCCTACTTTTTCTATCTGATGTTCTTCGTCTTTCTTAACTAATGCATTAAAGTGAGGTCTATTTGCAACATTTTCTAAAATCCACTCTTTAGCAAATTCTCCTTCCTGAATTTCTTCTAAAATCTTTTTATAAAGAGGTTTTACAGCTTCATAAACCCTTTTACCTCTCGTAACATCTCCATACCTTGCAGTATCAGAGATTGAGTATCTCATTCCAGAAATACCGTACTGGTACATTAAATCAACAATTAATTTTAATTCGTGTAAACATTCAAAATATGCCACTTCTGGCTGATATCCAGCCTCTACTAATGTCTCAAAACCAGCTTTAACAAGTGCAGTAGCACCTCCACATAAAACAGCCTG
>JALSSE010000113.1 GCA_026984415.1 Hydrogenothermaceae bacterium
CAGTAAAATTCAGTTTTAGAAGCACAGAAGGAAACAAACCAACAGCCCTTGAATTAGCCCAGATTTTAGGCGGTGGTGGACATAAACATGCTGCAGGAGCTGCCGTTTCTCTAAATGAATTTTGCAATATGATAATGTTTAATAATTAATTGGAGGAAAGAATGAGAGAATCTTCTACAAAAGAAAAGATTATTGAAGTTGGTGCTGAGATTATTGTTAAAGAAGGACTTAGAAAGTTTACTGCAAAAAATATAGCTTCTAAACTTGGAATAACTGACGCTGCTATTTTCAAACACTTTCCATCAATGGATGAAATTATAATGGAAATAATCAATAGGTATGTTTCAAGGTGTATGGAAAGTGTTAATAAAGCCATTCAGGAAGGAAAATCGGTACAGGAAAAATTAGAACTATTAATGAGAGCACATATTGAGGTTTTAGAAGAAACAAAAGGTGCTGTTCCAATTTTATGTTTTGAATTTGCAAGGGCAGAAAACAGGAAATTTTTTGATTTATTACACGACTTTGTTGAAAACTATAAAGAGAAAGTATCAAAAATTTTAAGAGATGGACAGGAACAAAAAGTTGTAAGGGAAGATATTAATCCAGAAGAAACTGCAATGTTCTTTATTGGATTATTACAGGCAAAAACATTTGCCTATGTTATGGAAAATAGAACTGGTCCAATTATAGAAAATCCAGATTCTTTAATATCACAGCTATTTTATGGGATATTAAGACACTAAAAATGAACGAAATAAAAGGTTTTCTAATAGACTTAGACGGTGTAATAGTAAAAGGAAAAAATTTTGAAATTTTTGAAGATGCGGTAGATTTTTTTAAAATATTAAAGAAAAATTATATTCCATTTAAAATTGCAACAAATAACTCAAGAATTCCACCTTCAGACATAGCAAAGGAACTAAATAAAAAGGGAATACCAGTTAAAGAAAAAGATATATTTTCCCCTCTATCAATAGCTCCTAAAGTACTTAAAGAGGAAAGTATAAACAGCCTGTTTGTTTTAGGAGAACAAACATTAAAAGAGTTTTTAAGAAAAAAAGGATTTAAAGTTTTAGAAAATACAGATGTTGATGCAGTTCTTATAGGGCAGGACAGGACATTAAATTTTGAAAAAATAAAGGTAGCAACAACTGCTATAAAAAGACACGGTGCAAAACTTTACGCTTTAAACAACAATATACTATCTCAAGATGACGATAAACTGTTATTCCCCGGTGTTGGTTCAATTGCAAGAATGTTTGCCTATACCTGTTCTTTAAAAGATTTTGAACATTTTGGAAAAAACAGCAAACTGTACAATAGATATATTTTTGATGAGCTAAGTTTACCAATGGAAAGATTAGCAATAATTAGTGATGATTTATATACAGACCTTTCAGGCTATAAAAAACATGGACTAAAAACAATATTCATGACAACAGGAAAATACACCGTTTCTGATATAATTTCAAAAGAATTAGAGCCAGACTTTATATTTAACAGTCTTACAGAACTAATGGAAAATTTAGGTATAAAATGATTAATAAATTAAAAATATACGCACAACTTGTAAAATTTGAACACACAATATTTGCACTTCCTTTCGCCCTTTCTGCAGTTTTCATTGTTGAAAAAGGAATACCTTCTTTAGAAAAATTATTCTGGATACTTATTGCAGTAATTGCAGGAAGAACAGCTGGAATGGCATTTAACAGATTTTTTGACATTCCTTTTGATAAACAAAATCCCCGTACAAAAAACTGGGTATCTGCTTCTGGAAAGATAAAATCTGCTGAGATATTAGGACTGGCAGTTATATCAAGTTTTGTGCTTGTATTTAGTGCTTACATGTTAAATAAATTAGCTTTTTACCTATCTCCAGTGGCAATTTTGCTTTTGATTATTTATCCACTTGGAAAAAGATTTACAAATTACGTCCACTTACTACTTGGAGCAGTTTATTTTATAATTCCTATTGCTGTTTCAGTAGCATTAAAAGGAAATATAGAAATTTCTACAATTTTCTTAGGTCTTGCAATGGCTTTCTGGGTTAGTGGATTTGATATTTTATACGCATTACAGGACATAGATTTTGATAGAAAAATAGGAATACATTCAATCCCTGCCAAATATGGAATAAAAAAAGCCCTTTACATATCAAGATTTTTCCATTTTTTGACTTTAATATTTTTAATTCTAACAGGAATTTATGGAAATTTAGGATACATTTATTTCATTGGACTTTTTTTCCTTTCATTGTTTTTAATTTATGAACATATTTCCATAAAAGAAAATGACCTTTCCAAAATCAATTTAGCATTTTTCACCATAAATGGATACGTAAGTATTCTATTCCTTGTTATTGTTATTTTAGATATCTTCCTGAAAATTTGGTAAGATTAATAAACACTGAATTTTGGAGGGATAAAAATGTCTGAGGAACTAAAATACGATGACGTTTTAAAAATTATGGAAGTTTTACCCCATAGATACCCTATGCTTTTAGTAGATAGAATTTTAGAACTTGATTTGGAAAATGGGAAAATAAAAGCATTAAAAAATGTTACATTTAACGAAGAATTTTTTCAGGGACATTTCCCCCATTTCCCTGTAATGCCAGGTGTTTTAATAGTTGAAGCAATGGCTCAGATTGGAGCTTATTTAATGATAAAAAAATCAGGAATTGACCCAAGTGAAATAACTGTGTTTTTTGGAAGTATTGAAAATGCAAAATTTAGAAAACCTGTTGTACCGGGAGACCAGATAATATTTGAATTGGAAGGTGTTTCCTTAAGAAAGTCATCAGGGAAGATAAAAGGTGTTGCAAAAGTTGATGGAGAAGTTGCAGTTGAAGCAACTCTGCTTGCAGTAACAAGGAAAGTTTAAAGGAGATATTTATTGTTTGATATAAAAGCAGAAATAACAGAAAACAGATTTATATCAGGAATTACATGGCTTTTAAAAATAAAAGCCCCAGAAATAGCTAAAAATGCAAAACCAGCATCTTTTGTTATGGTTAGAGGAGTTGAAGATTACCAATATGACCCGCTTCTTAGAAGAGCCTTTGCCATTGCAGATGTAGAAGATGACGAAATTTTGATTTTTTATGATGTTTACGGAAAAGGAACAAAAGCAATTACAGAAAAAAAAGTTGGAGAAACAATTTCTGTACTTGGAGTTTTAGGAAATAGATTTTTTCCTGAAGATTACGACTATTACGTTTTAGTCGGTGGTGGAATTGGATTTGCAGGATTATCACTTCTTATGAAGGATTTAAGAAACAAAGGAAAACCGTTTACTGCAATTTATGGTGTTAGAAGAAAAGAACAGCTTTCAATGCTTGACTGGATAAAAGAAAACGGATTTGAAAATGATGTAATTATTTACACAGAAGATGGAAGTTTTGGAAAAAAAGGTCTTGTAACTGAAGATTTAGAAAAAATGGCAACAAAACACCACAACACTATGTTAGCTGTGTGTGGACCCCACGGAATGATGAAAGCAGTTGCAGATATAGCAAAAGAGATTGATATACCCTGTTATGTTTCACTTGAAAGTCGTATGGCATGTGGCTTTGGAATTTGCATTGGCTGTGTTGTTAAAGATATTGAAAAAGATTCTTACGTCCGTGTTTGTTATGAAGGACCTGTCTTTGATGCCACAAAAATTGAACTTTAATTGACTATCAAAAAGTTTAAT
>JALSSE010000114.1 GCA_026984415.1 Hydrogenothermaceae bacterium
AAGGATTATAGACATAGCCCCATGTGCTTGTATGAAGTAAGTTGGAACTTTTCCTTTTGCTATAGTAAAAACAATTAACATAACTAAAAACCACGTTATGACAAAAGAGATTTCTTTTATCCTTTTCCAATTTTTTAAATAACCAAATAAGCTAAAGTAAAAAGCAAGGGAATAAGGTAAAAAACCCCATAAAATCACGTATGGATAAAAAAACAAATCTGCCAAACCATTTGATTTTTTCGCAATAGCCCTTTTTAAAGTTTCTTCCATATAAACATCTAAAAATTCATTTCCGAATTTAATATACATATAAACAAACCACCAGAAACCAAAGACAAGGACTAAAGGAATTCCAATGTGGAGCTTTAAAAATTTTAATTTTTCTAAAAACTTTTTAAAGTTAAAGTTAACATCCCATAGAATATAAATGAAAACTATAAGACCAATCAAAATCATATATGGATAGCCTTTCGTCCAGATTGTTAGGATAAGGGCAAAATACGAATAAAGTATATATTTCCATTTATTTTCTTTATATCCAACAATAAACAGATACAGAGTCAGAAGGAAAAAAAACGTTAAAGGGATTTCAGGTGATGCGTACCTTGAGTTTGAGTAAAATTGTATACTAAAAGCTATAATAAATGCAGAAAGAATACCAACTTCTGTTCCGTGTAATTTTTTACCAATTAAAAAGGTAAGGAAAATAGAGCCAATTCCAGCTAAAACGATAGGCAGCCTCATTGCAAATTCTGTCATACCAAAGATAAAAGCTGAAATAGCCATTAGCCAGTATGTAAGAGGAGGTTTGTTAAACCTTGGCTCGTAGTTGTAGTAAATATCTAAAAAGTTATGTTTTTCAAACATCTCTCGGACAGCTTCTGCATAAAACGCTTCGTTGGCTGTCCATATATCGTTTAACCATATATTCCAGAAGAATAGAAATCCTATCCATAAAAAGAAAAAATAGTACATCTGTTGTTTTTGTTTTTCTGTCATCAATTCTCCAGTCTCAATCAATAAAAAGTCTTATACCTGCTACACCGTAAACGCCAGTTTTTAGCACATCTGATATGTTTTTTTCGTTTATTCCCCCAAGGGCATAAACAGGGATATTTACAGATTCAACTATCTCTCTTAATTTTTCTAAACCTAGAGGTTCCCCTTTCCCTTCAACATGAAAAACAGGTGCTATAGTAATGTAGTCTGCCCCATCTTTTTCTGCCTGTAAAGCACATTCTAAAGAATGGCAGGATTTACCAACTATAAGGTCTGAAAATTTATGTTTTACTGCTTCTACAGGAATACTTTTTTCTGGAAGGTGAACTCCATTTGCATCAGAAAGTACAGCTATATCAACCCTCTCATTTATAAAGAAATAGGCATCATATCCTTTTATTAATTCTTTTAATCTAAGTGCGTATTTTAGCAATTCGTCAGAAGGAAGGTCTTTTTCCCTTAACTGGAACATTCTTATCCCTTTTTCCAACATAAGACTAATCTGTTTTTCAAATGGATGTTTAAACTGTTTTCTATCAGAGATAGCGTAAAATTTCTGAAGGATTCTGTACATCAATCACCTTTATCAAGGTAAAGTAAAATACCAAAAATTATGATTGCTCCTGCTACCATTCCCATAATAACGATAGGAAACCATACATTTGGGTCCATAGCTTTATTCCTCCATAAATTTTTGTAATAATATTATAAAATATTAACATTTTAAAGGAGGCAATTTGATACAAAAAGAATTTTTGGAAATTTTAGCCTGCCCGAAATGTAAAGGACAGCTTGAGTTTTTTTCAAATGAAAATCAGTACTTAATTTGTGAAAATTGCCAGCTTGCTTACCAGATAAAAGAGAAAATTCCAATCCTGTTAGTTGAAGAGGCAAAAAATCTTAAAGAAATAAAAAATGGGTAATATTATAGCTTTTTTAAAGGCAATATTACTTTTAATTATACTTTTTATACCAATTTACATAATTTCTCCAAACAGTGAAAACATAGATTTATCAAGTATAAAAAAAGTAGATGTAAAAGATTTTAATCCAGTTATAGGGAAAGAAGGGGGAATTATAAAAAGTTCCCTTGCAGGCGATGCAAAAACATTTAATCCTGTAATGGCTCAGGAAACAACTTCTACAGCTGTTATCGGAAGACTTTTTAATGGACTTACAAAGACAAATGTAAAAACACTTCTTCCAGAACCAGATTTAGCTGAAAGATGGGAAAGGGATAAAACAGGAACAAAATGGAGATTTTTCTTAAGAAAAGATGCAAAATGGTTTGATGGCAAGCCTGTAACAGCCGATGATGTTGTCTTTACCTATAATGAAATTTACTATAACGATAAAATCCCATCTTCCTCAAAAGATGTTTTGATTATAGAAGGAAAGAAATTTATAGTCAGAAAAATAGACGATAAAACTGTTGAATTTATAATTCCAAAACCTTTTGCACCTTTTTTAAATGCTGTAGGACAGCCTATTCTTCCAAAACATGTTTTAGAAAAGTATGTAAAAAACGGAACATTTACTTCTGTATGGGGAGTTAATACAGACCCTAAAGATTTAATAGGTACAGGACCTTACAGACTTGTTTCCTATACAGTTGGACAGAGTGCTGTTTATGAAAGAAATCCATTCTACTGGGAAAAAGATAAAATAGGACAGAAAGTTCCCTATGTTCCAAAAATAAAATCCCAGATAATTGGAGACCCTGATGTAAGGTTGATAAAATTTATTTCTGGAGAAACAGATTATTATGGGGTAAGGGCTACAGATTTAACAGAGCTTATTCCAAAGTCCAAAAAATTAGATTTTACAATATACAACCTTGGGGCAACCCCTTCTACACTCTTTGTTGTTTTTAACCAGAATCCCCGTTCTCCAATTCCAAAGTACAAATTAAAATGGTTTCAGAATAAAAAATTCAGACAGGCAATATCTTATGCAACAGATAGGAAAGGAATAATAAATATAGCTTATAACGGACTTGCATACCCTATATACACAGCTGTTACCCCTGCAAACAGAAGGCTTTTTGATGAAAATTACTATCCAAAATACCCGTACAATCTAAAAAAAGCAGAGGAACTCCTAAAGGAAATAGGTTTCAAAAAAGGTAAAGATGGTTTCCTTTACGATAAAGAAGGGCATAAGTTAGAATTTACTTTAATTACAAATTCTGGAGCAAAAGAAAGGGAAACGATAGGTAATATTCTAAAAGATGATTTAAAAAGGATAGGTGTTGAAGTGAATTTTCAGGCAATAGATTTTAATAATCTTGTTTCTAAACTTATGTCAAGTTTTGATTTTGAAGCTGTAATAATAGGACTAACAGGTAGTATGGACCCTTATTTTGGACAAAATGTATGGCTTTCTTCAGGACATCTTCACATGTGGAATCCTAATCAGAAAAAGCCTGCAACAGAATGGGAAGCAAAAATAGATAAGCTATTTCAAAAGGCTGCTGTTGAGCTTGACCCAAAGAAAAGGGATAAATTGTATAAAGAGGCATTTAAAATTTTAGGAGAGGAGCAACCAATGGTGTTTATAGTTGCCCCTGAAGAACTTATTGCCGTTAGGAATAAGCTAAAAAATGTTTTCCCAACTGTTTGGGGTTGGTATAAAGAAAATTATGTTTTTGTCGAATAGATTACTTAATAAAGTTATAACTTGACAACTCTATAAAAATTCATATATTATATTTATAATAATATATGAATAGGCGAATAAGGAGGAAAGAGAAATGAAAAAACTTATAGTTGGTGTAGTGGTAGGTTTTTCAGTAATGGTTATGCCGTCTTTTGCGTCAATGGGTAAACAGTTATTCCAGTCAAAAGGATGTTCAGCATGCCACAATCCTAATTTAGATACGACTGGACCAGCTTTGAAAAAGATTGCTGCAAAATACCGTGGTAATGAAGAACATTTAATTAAATTCTTAAAGGGAAAAGCAGCTCCAAAAGTAGAACCTGAAAAATTTACAATTATGAAACCACAGTTAAATGATACAAAAAGATTATCTGACCAGGAATTAAAAGAACTGGTAAAATTTATTATCAGCCATTAACAGTTAAAAAGGGAAAAGTTGTTAAAAATTAAAGAAGAATTAATAAAAGAAATTCAAAAGCAAGGGGAAGAAGGTTATCCCTACGAAATATGTGGGTTTATTTTAGGAAAAATTGATTACCAGTCTGGAGAAAGGGAAGCAGAAGAAATATACCAGGTTGAAAATCAGAATAAAGAAAGGGCTAACGATAGGTTTGAAATAGACCCGAAAGATTATTTAAAAGTAGAAAATTACGCAGATGAAAAAGGAATTCAGATAATAGGTATATACCATACCCATCCAGACCATCCTGATAGACCTTCCCAGACAGATTTGATGTTTGCACAACCTGACATGTCTTATATTATTATGTCTGTAAAAGAAGGTAAAGCTTCAAACTGGAGAAGTTGGGAATTAGAAGGAAATAAATTTATTGAAGAAAAAGTAGAAATTATTTAAGATAAGTCCCTCTTAATGAGGGACATTTATTTAATGGACATTTTTCCAGATTTTTTTCTTCCAGGCAAAAGTTAATCCTGCAAGAACAATCAAATAACCTAAAACCCAGAACCCAACCTTATTTCTCTGTTCTTTATGTGGGTCTGCTATTTTATCTAAATATTCAACAACTTTTGTAGCAGATTCTTCAGATAAGCCTAACCTTGGCATAGATGTACCTGGTAACATTACCTGAGGGTTATTTATAAATGTTAACAAATACTCGTGTTCTTTAGCTTTTCCCATAAGAGAAAGGTCAGGTGGAACTTTACCTAAATAGTCGTTTAAGTAATCTTTATCAGTGTGGGCGTATATTTTTTGATATCTTACACTGTGGCATCTTGTACATGCATCATTTAGTATTTCCTTCCCAGTTAACTCTTCAGCAGGTTTGGCAACACTTTTTAAATAAGCATAAATATTTCCTATCTGAACTTCTGTAAGGTAAGACATAGCTGGCATTGCAAATTTTGGAAATTTAGTTGTTCCCTGAGGGTCTTTTACAAATGCTGCAAAAAAGTGAGGTTCTATTATATTTGCTATATTTGACAGGTCAGGAGGGACAACTTTAAATGAAAGCTCTGCTGTTTTTTTATCCATAGTTGCTGAAATACCGTCAGCTTCTACACCGTGACAGGAAGCACAATTTGTTTTAAAAAGTTTTTTTCCTTCTTCAGGGTTTCCATTAAGTTGGACTTTAGGTAAATCTAAATAGTTGTAATCAGGTTCAGGTACAGTTCCATGCATTTCATGTTTTGCAAAAGGTTCTATTCCAATATACGTTGCTAAAACAATAACAGTTAAAATAGCTAATATTTTTAAATCTTTCATTATTGATTACCTCCACGCTCTATCTGCTTTTTCTCTATTTTAGAGATAATAGGTAGAGCTATGAAAAAACCAAAGAATATTAAAGTTCCAATAAAACCTAACCATCCGTAAAGACCTGTTGGAGGTAATTTTCCTAAAACAGTTAAAAATACAAAATCTGCAACAAAAATCCAGAATGCTATTTTGTATAAAGGTCTATAATTTCCGCTTTTTATCGGGGAAGTATCTATCCACGGCAAAAACATTGCAACAAACATACTGAGAACAAAGGCAATTAATCCTAAATTCTGACTAAAGAAAAATCCCCTTAAAACTTCATAAAATGCCAAGAAATACCATTCAGGATAAATATGGGGAGGAGTTTGCAGATAATTTGCAGGTGTGAAGTTAATAGGGTCCATAGCAAAGTGGAACTGGAAGAAAACCAAATAAAAGAAAAATATTAAAAACACAGACATCACAAAAAATTCTTTTGACATAAAAACAGGCCAGAAAGGAATACCCTTTGTTTTTTTCTCTTCTTTTGTGAGTTCAATTCCATCTTCGTTATTACTTCCAACTATTCTAACTGCGTATAAATGTATTCCAGTAAATACAATCAATAGTAAAGGTAAAAGAACTACATGAAGGGCAAAAAATCTCGTTAAGGTTGCATCTTCAACTATAAAATTACCTCTTATCCAGATTACCAAATCTGGTCCAATTACAGGGATTTTTTCAAATAAAGTGGTAATTGTTTGTGCAGCCCAGTATGACATCTGTCCCCACGGCAAAAGATAACCTGTAAATGCTGTAGCAGCCATCAGGATAAATAGTAAATATCCTGTGAGCCATACTATTTCTCTTGGAGGTTTGAAAGAGCCGTAATAAATGCCCCTTCCCATGTGGACAAATAAAACTAAAAACATTATACTTGCACCAACTGCGTGGATATGTCTGAATAACCATCCATATTCAACATCCATCATTATAGTTTTATTTACACTGTCAAAAGCAAGTTTCGCATCAGGTTTGTAGTACATTAAAACAAAAAGTCCACTGATTATTAAGATTACAAGGACAAGCATTATTAAAACGCCAAAACTCCACAGAAAGTTAATATTTTTAGGAATGTAATACTCTGTCATCATTATTTTCATTAGAGCATTTATAGCTAATCTTTCATCTAACCACTGGATAAATCCACCTTTTTTCTTTTCCATTTTTGCCCCCTTATCCTTTCATTAATTTCTTATACTCTGGACCTTCTTCTCCCAGAACAATGGTGTTTCCTTCAATTTTGAAAGGAGGTATAGCAAGAGGACGAGGAGGAGGCCCAAATATGTTTCTACCGCATGCATCGTACTCACCACCGTGGCAAGGACAATGCCATATTTTTTTATCTTCTTCCCAGTTTGGAATACATCCTAAATGGGTACATATTCCGATAACTACTGTGTATTCATCTTTTACAGTTCTATCAGGGCATTTAATCATATCTGGTGTTTTTCTAAGAACAAATACTGGCTTCCCTCTCCATGCAACAACTCTTAGTTCCCCCGGTTGAACTTCTGATAAATCAAATTTTACTGTTGCCTGTGCTTTTACTTCAGGAAGAGGCTCCCATGTTTTGTACATTGCGTAAAGAGAAGCTCCTACTCCAATGGCAGCCCATCCTCCCATTGCGTAAAGTAAAAAATCCCTTCGGGTTACTTTTTCTTCTTCTGCCATGGCACACTCCTTAGTATTGTGATAGAGTCAATTAAATTAATATAACAAAATTTAAATATAATTTGTTATAGTTTTTATATTTAAACTGTAAATATAGTTATAGAATTAAGTAATTGAGAATCAATTTTAATTAGATTTTATACAGGAAATAGAGCTTTCTGGAACTTTTGATTTTTTTATTTTTTTTAGAATGACATAACAAATTGTATTCCTTTTTGTGTCCTGATAAACGTAAATCCATTGTCCAATATCAGGAAGATAGTATTCTTCTATCCTTTTCATTTTTGCTTCAGATAAAGAAATTGTTAAAACTGTAAAAAGGACTACAAGAACAATCTTTTTCACATCATAATCCTTTATAGTTTTCCTTTAGTTTAGAAAGAAGTCTTTCATTTAAATCAGGATTTGTATCTAAAATATTTTTTATCTGGGCAACATCTTTATCTCCTCTACCAGACAGGGTAATAACAACAATTCCCCCTTTTCCTATTTCCCTTGCAATGTCAACAGCTTTTATAACAGCGTGGGAACTTTCTAAAGCTGGAATAATACCTTCTGTCCTTGATAAAAGTAAAAATCCTTCTAATGCTTCTTCATCTGTTGCTGTAATGTATTCTGCCCTTCCAATATTTTTTAAATAAGAATGTTCTGGTCCTACACCGGGATAGTCAAGTCCCGCCGATATTGAATGGGTAGGTTCAATCTGTCCCCATTCATTTTGAATAAAGTATGTTTTCATACCGTGTAAAACACCAATAGAACCTCCATTAATACTTGCTGCATGTTCTCCTGTTTCTATTCCATATCCTGCTGCTTCAACTCCGTACATTTTAACCTCTTCATTTTCAATAAATGGGTAAAACATACCTATTGCATTACTTCCCCCACCAACACAGGCTACAACTGCATCAGGAAGTCTTCCTTCTATCTCAATAATCTGTTCTTTTGTTTCATTTCCTATAACAGACTGGAAATCTCTAACAATTACTGGAAATGGATGGGGTCCAAGTGCTGAACCGATAACGTAATGGGTGGTATTAACATTTGTTACCCAGTCCCTCAATGCTTCATTGACTGCGTCTTTTAATGTTCTACTTCCAGCTTTAACTATTTCAACATCAGCTCCAAGGAGTTTCATTCTGAAAACATTTAGAGCCTGTCTTTCTGCGTCTTCTTCTCCCATATAAACAACACATTCCAAACCAAATAGAGCTGCTGCTGTTGCTATAGATACACCGTGTTGTCCAGCTCCTGTTTCGGCAATAACCCTTTTTTTTCCTAATTTTTTTGTTAAAAGAACCTGTCCTAAAGTGTTATTTATTTTGTGTGCTCCAGTGTGTAAAAGGTCTTCTCTTTTCAGATATATTTTTGCTCCACCAACTGCTTCTGTTAATCTATGGGCAAAGTACAAAATAGAAGGTCTTCCTGCATATTCCTGTAAGTAATAAACAAATTCCCTCTGGAAGTCACCGTCGTTTTTTATTTGATTGTACTGCTTTTCTAAATCTTCAAGGGCTGGAATTAACGTTTCTGGTAAAAATTTTCCTCCAAAATCTCCAAAGTATCCTCTTTCATCAGGTAAGTTATAGTTCATTGTATCTCCTCAGTTATTGTTTATGTCAAAAATAAACTTGTCTATAAAACTTTCATTTTCTTTTAAATCTTCTTCATCTATAAGTTTTTTGTTTTTAACAACTGGTTCTTTTTTTTCTGATTTATTTATAGATTTTACAGGAAATTTGTCTTCTGTTTCAGCCTTTTTTTCTTTTTTAGATGGGATAGTGATATCTTCATTGTAAAAGTCAAGTTCTCCTCCAAAATCAACATCTTCAATAGGTGGAATAACTACGGCAATTTCTCCATCACAGTCTAATTCAGGTTGAGTTCCATTTACAAATAAGATTTTTTCACCGGGACAATGTTTATTAGCAATAAGCCTTGTGTTTGGGTCAATGGGAACTGGAATAACCCCTTCTGGTATATCAAAATCTTCAGCTTTTTTTTCTGCATAAATAGTTCCCATAAGGTTAATCCATATAGGTAAAGCAGCCCTTGCACCTGTAATATGATAACCAATTCTTTTTTTAGTATCGTATCCAACCCATACAACTGTAGTTATATCTTTAGAAAATCCAGCGAACCACGCATCTGTAAAATTGTCTGTTGTTCCTGTTTTTCCAGCTAAAGGCATTTTTAGTACTTTTGCTTTTCTTCCTGTTCCATTTTGGATGACATTTTTAAGCATATCAACAAGGACTGCATTTTCCTTAACAGGATATACCTGTTTACAGTTTTCCTTATGTGTATAGACTTCAATTCCGTAAGGGTTAACTACTTTTTCTATAAAATAAGGTTCACATTTAATTCCATTATTACCAAATGTTGAATATACTGTGGCTAATTCTAAAGGAGAAACCTCAAAAGTTCCTAAAACCAGTGAATAAACCTTTGGGATGTTCCCCTTTATTCCTAATTTGTATCCTAAATCAATAACCGGTTCAATTCCTATTTTTGAAAGAAGGTAAACAGATGCAGCATTTAAGCTGTGGGCAAGGGCATATCTTAAAGTAACTTCCCCGAAATATTCATCTTCGTAATTTGAAGGAATCCATTCTTGATTCCTATCTTCGTCCCAGAATGTTAAAGGTTCATCTTTTAGTATGTCTATCTGTGTATAACCTTTTAAAAGTGCAGTTGCATAAACAATTGGTTTAAAAGCAGACCCAGGCTGTCTTTTACTCTGGACTACCCTGTTAAATTCACTTTTTTGTATGTCATATCCACCAACTAAAACTTTTATTGCTCCAGTATGGGAATCAATAGATACAACAGCTGCTTCCAAGTAAGGGACAAATTCAAATTTATCATTTCCTTTATATCTTACATATATAGGAAGCCCTGTAGGGTATTTGCTTAATTGTTTTGCGAATTTATTTGTTTTCCCTTTAAAAATGATAGTTCCATACCAGAAGTCGTTTATTGTAAATCGTATCTTGTTTTTTGAAATTCTCTGTACTAAGGCTATGTATATATTCCCTTTTTTTAGTTTTTTAATTTTGCTTTGTTTTTTGTATCTTGACATAAGTTGTGAAATTTCTTCTTCTGTTAATTCTGAAAGTCCAACGTATTTTTGGAGTTTGTCAATTCTATCCTGAACTATTGAGTAAGCATTTTTTTGGAGATTTTTATCAATTGTTGTGTAAACTTTATATCCTCCTTTGTAAACTGCTTCTAATCCAATATTTTCTTTAAGCCACTGTCTTACTAATTCTGTAAAGTGATCTCTGTATGAGTTTTCACCATCTTCACCGTAAAGTTCTATTTTTTTGTTTAAACATTCATCTAACTGTTCCTTTGATATGTACCCTTCTTCAAACATACTCTGTAATACTATATTTCTTCTCTCTAATGCCCCTTTCATATTTACATAAGGGTCATATCTACTTGGGGCTTTAGGTAAACCGGCAAGTAATGCAGCTTCACAAATATCTACTTCCCAGATGTGTTTTCCAAAATATACCTTTGATGCTGTTTCAACCCCATAACTTCCATGTCCTAAATATATTTGATTTAGATACATTTCTAAAATTTTGTCTTTTGAGTAGTATTTATTTAGCCTTATAGCTAATACCATTTCTTTTACTTTTCTTGAAAAACTTCTTTCTGAAGTTAGAAAAAGGTTTTTTATAAGTTGCTGGGATATTGTACTTCCACCTGCTACAATCTCTCCAGAGGTTACATTTTTTATAAAAGCCCTAAAAATACCTGCCGGGTCAATTCCTATGTTTTTATAGAAAGTCCTGTCTTCAATAGAGATGAATGCTTCTTTTACATAATCTGGGATTTTATCAATAGTTACGTACTCCCTTTTTTGAATGTAAAATTCTGTAAGTAATGAACCATCAGAAGAAAAAACCTGTGTAACCTGGTCAGGTTTCCAGTTTTCAAGGGCTTTTACATCAGGAAGGTTTCTGGTGTTTACAATGTAAAAGTATATTATCCATCCTATAAGTAATAAAAATAAACCTAAAACCCCAAATTTTATATATTTAAAAATATTTTCTCTTAATTCTTCTTTATCTAAATCTTTCAAATAACCTCACCTTTGAAAATAATTTAACTTACTATTATATTTTAGTTTGACTTAAAAAGAAATTTGTTTTAAAGTAAGTACTTTATTTAAATTTGCAATATTTGTGGAGTGTTTCAATGGAACATTTAACTAAGGAGCAAATAGAAGAAATTAAAGGAATCCTAACAAAGTGGAAGCAAGAATTACTTGCAGAATCTAAAGACTCAATGGGTGAACCTTTATCTTATGAAGGTGGAGATGAAATAGACAGGGCTGATGCAGAAGCAGGAAGAATTTTAATGCTCAGGAATTTAGATAAACACAGGAAATTACTGAAAAAAATAGAGTTTTCTTTACAAAAGATTGATTATGGGACTTATGGAATTTGTGAAGTCTGCAGTAAGCCTATTCCTTTTGAAAGATTAAAAGCAAGACCGGTGGCTAATCTGTGTATTGAGTGTAAGGAAATTCAGGAAGAAAATGAATGAAACTATTTAAAAACTTTTTCTGGTTGTAGAATATTTCCTTCTTTTATTTTTCCAATTCCCAAGAATTTTCTTTCTTTTGAAAGTACTTTAACTAAAGTATTTACTGGAAACTCAGCAGGGATTTTAAACCTCTGTCCATTTAAAAATCTTATATCAAAACCTTCATCTAAAACAACTTCAGGGAAAAATCTCAATGCTTTTTCTATAGGGATAATGATTTGTTCCAATTCTTTTTTATCTTTTTTTAATATTTCTTCAAATTTAACAGCATTTTCAACAGAAAATCCATTTATTTTTGTTCTTCTAAGCTCTTTTACATATGCTCCACAATTAGTTTCATCTCCTATTTCTTTTATAAGACTTCTAATATACGTTCCAGATGAACAGTGAACCTTTATAGTGAAAAAAGGTAGATTTATGTCTAAAATTTCAATAGAGTAAACAGTTATCTCTTTTGGTTTTAAATGGACTTCTACACCTTTTTTTGCAAGTTGATAAGCCCTTTTTCCACCTATCCTTTTTGATGAGTATTTAGGAGGGGTTTGAAGGTAAGTTTTCTGGAAAGAAAGAATTATTTTCTTCAGTTCCTCTTCTGTAATTTTGCACTTTTTTTCCTCTAATATTTCTCCCTGTGAATCGTAAGTGGTAGTTATTTTTCCAAGCTCTCCAGTCGCTATATATTCTTTATCTAAACCCTGAAAATATTCTGTTAGTCTTGTTGCTTTTCCAATAGTTAAAATCATTAGCCCAGAGGCTGCATAATCAAGAGTTCCTGTATGCCCGATTTTTATTCCAAATTTTTTCTTTATTTTTACTACCATGTCGTTGGAAGTTATTCCAACAGGTTTATCAACTAATAATATTCCATCCATTATATATAACCTTTTTAATTTATTTTGAAATGATAATTTTATCCTAAAAATTTCACATAAAAATATTTAATGCTATTGGTATCTTTTGATATAATAATCTGAAAAACTCAAAGAGAGGAGAAAATGGTTTTAGAAGGAAAGTTAGCTTTTATAACTGGAGCAAGTAGAGGAATTGGAAAGGCAATTGCTTTAAAATTAGCTGATATGGGTGCAGATATTATTATTAACTATTACAGAAATGCTGAAAAAGCTGAAGAAGTAGTAAAAGAAATTGAAGCAAAAGGAAGAAAAGCATTCGCAATAAAAGGAGATTTTGGAAAAAAAGAAGACATAGATAGGGTTTTTGATGAAATTGAGGAAAAATACGGGTATTTAGATATATTTGTTAGCAATGCTGTCGCATCAGGAAGGGAAGTTTTAGGTGGATTTGCACCATTTTTAAAATTAAGAGAAAAAGGAACAGACAGAATTTTTAATATAACAACAAAAGGTTTTATCTGGTCTTCACAGAGGGCTGTCAAATTGATGAAAGGAAGAGAAGGTAAAATTATAGCTATTTCTTCAACTGGAACCAGAGACTATATGCCTTACTATGCTATACATGCAGCTGCAAAGTCTGCTTTAGAAGCCCTTGTCAGGTATCTTGCAGTAGAGGCTGCTCCTCTTGGAATAAATGTTAATACTGTTTCTGGTGGTCCAATAGATACAGAAGCTTTAAGGCTTTTCCCAGACTATGAAGAAATAAAAGAAAAAACTGCAAAATTAACCCCATTTGGAAGGATGGGTTTACCTGAAGATTTAGCAGGTGTGGTGGGGTTTTTATGTACCCCTGATGCAAAATGGATACAGGGACAGACTATTGTTGTTGATGGTGGATTATCTTTAGTAAGGGGAACAAGGGAGTAGTCAGTTTTCTTTACCACCCTTTTTAGATAAACTGTAAATATATCCTAAAGCCATAGATATATCGCTTATTTTTCTCATTAAACTGAAATAAGAACTCTGGGAGATTTTTGGCTGTTCTATAATCTCCTCTAAAAGTAGAATAAAATCTCCAAGTATATCCATTATATGGGTCCCATTTATTCTCATATTTTCAGAGAAAAGGGGGAGTTGTTGCTCTATGTTTGGTAAAGTGAAAAGTATCCATGAAAGACTTTCTGATGAAATTATGCATATATGCTTTTTTAAATTGTTATCCCGAATTTCATTTAATATTCTTAATAAATTTTCTGTCTTAACTAAGGTTTCTGTTATCTTTTCTAATATATATAAGCTATCTTCCTGGGAAAAATCTCCCTTTGAGATTATACTATTTGCCTTTTTCCTATGTAAAAAAACGTAGTTTTCTAAATCACTTATTAAATAGTTAAGGTATATGTTCTCCTCATCCATCTGCCGTTGTTAGATATTTCTTTATCATATTCCTTATTTTGAGAATTGTCTTTGTATGTATTTGGGAAATTCTGGATTCTGTTAACCCAATAACTTCTCCAATTTCTTTCATAGACAATTCTTCATAATAATATAATGTTATCACAAGTCTTTCCTTTTCTGGAAGTTTTGAAATAATGTCAGCTAAAATTTCTTTTAGTTCTTCTTCTTCAACGTATTTGTCAGGTGTGTCGTCGTTTATTGATAGGATTTGCCATAACTGTGTTGGATTTCCTTCATCACTGCTGATTGTGTTTTCAATAGAGATAAGAGCTGTGTTTGATATTTTTTCTGCATATTTTATGTATTCTTCAACGCTCATTCCTAAATATTCTGCAATTTCTTCAGCAGTTGCTTCACATCCTTTACAGCTTTCAATTTCAATGATAGCGTTTTCAATCTGTCTTGCCTTCTGTCTGATATTTCTTGGAATCCAGTCTAATTTTCTGAGACTATCAATAATCTGTCCTCTAATTCTGATTTCTGCGTATGTAGTTAGTTTCACACCTTTTGACGGGTCATATTTGTTAATTGCATCAATAAGACCTAAAATCCCAGTGTTAATTAAATCTTCTTCTGTCACAATTGGGGGAAGTTTTTCCTGTTTTAAGTTCTGTACGATGTAATTAATTTTTGGTAAAAATTCTAAGATGATTTTGTTTCTTTCTTCGTTTGATATTTTCATGGCTACCTCTCCTCTTAAAGTTTTTAGTTAATTTTTATATATACAAGAATCGTGCCAATTATGTTTTTGTTGTTGTTATTACTGTTTGAGAGGGATTTTGAGTTTAGAGATGCATATTTTTTGTTGCAGTTTCTGAGGTTTTAAAGGTAGATGATAACTATTGCAACTGAATTATTTTTCTCGTGGGCTATTGAAAAGCTAATATTTATAGTATCTATAGGGATATTATTTTTATCTATATCAGGGTGCAGCAAAATGGTTGCAGGTTTACCCTGTTCTCCCAATATTTCAATTTCTTTAAAGGTGAGTTTTTTTTGGAATGCTGAATAAAAAGCCTTGATACAAGCCTCTTTGCAGGCAAATCTTGCAGAAAAACACTGGATACTATTTTTCTGGCTGGTGCAGTATTTTATTTCCTTATCTGTGAAAACCCTTGATAAAAAAGAGTTTCCAAACTTTGAGATGGCTTCCTGTATTCTTTTGTTCTCAACAATATCAATTCCTGTGTATATCTTCGTCAATTTTTACAACCTCTTTAGTATTTCCTGTACGATTTCTTCTGGTGTCTGGTTCTCAATTTTTATATGTATATCTGACATTGAATAAACTTTTTTTCTATCTTCGAAAAGCTTTTTTAAATCTTCAAAAGGTTGCTGGAGTAATGGTCTGTTTATATCCTTTTCACACCGTTTTAAAATAATGTTTATCGGAACATCTAACCATATAACAGTCCCAGTTTCTTTCATTTTTTTCATATTTTCTATGTCTGCTCCTAATCCTCCTCCTGTTGAAACAACTACTCCTTTTTTTTTAGTAATTAAATCAATCTCTTTTTTTTCTAATTCTCTAAAATAAGGTTCTCCTTTTTCTTTAAAAATTTCTGAAATTTTTTTATTTTCTTTTTTCTCAATTTCTGTATCAACATCAATAAATTCCATATCTAATTTTTCAGCTAAAATATGTCCTACTGTTGATTTCCCGCTTCCCATAAATCCAACTAAGTATATGTTTTCCAATTTTCCACCTGTTGTATAATTTTTTTTAATATTTTATATGAATTGTGGAGATAAAATGAAAATAAAGGTCAAAGTTAAACCTAATGCAAAAAAGAATGAATTAAAAGAAATAGAGCCTGACTATTACGAAATAAGGGTAACTGTTGTTCCAGAAAAAGGTAAAGCTAACAAAAAGGTTGTGGAAATTTTATCAAAACATCTCAAAGTTCCAAAATCAAGGATAAAACTAATAAGAGGTGAAACATCAAAGGAAAAAATTTTTGAAATTGAAGAGTAAAATGTTTGATATTAAATAATCAACATTGCGTCACCGTAGCTGAAAAATCTGTATTTATTTTTAACAGCTTCTTCATAAGCTTTGAAAATCAGTTCTTTATCTGCAAAAGCTGAAACAAGAAGTAAAAGTGTTGATTTTGGGAGGTGGAAATTTGTTATTAATTTATCAACAATCTTAAATTCAAAAGGTGGGTATATAAAAATATCGCTGAAACCTTCTAATTTATTTGTTCTTGCGTAAGTTTCTAATGTCCTTACAACTGTTGTGCCTACTGCAAAAACAGAATTACCTCTTTTCTTTGTCTCGTCTATAACTTTAATTGTTTCTTCAGGTATCTGGAAAAATTCTTCATGCATTTTATGTTCTTTAATGTTTTCAACTGTTATTGGTCTAAATGTCCCAAGTCCAACGTGGAGAGTTACATAGACTATATTAACACCTTTACTTTTTATTTTTTCTATCAGCTCTGGTGTAAAATGCAGTCCAGCTGTTGGGGAAGCTACTGCTCCTTCTTTTTTTGCAAAAACAGTCTGGTAATACTCTTTATCCTTATCTTCATCTTCCCTTTCAATGTAAGGTGGAAGTGGAATATGCCCGTATTTTTTTATTAGACTGTTTACATTATCTCCAATAAGTTCAACTAATGCTTTACCTTCATCGTATTTTTCTAAAAGTTTTCCTTTAAATTCATCTGAAAAAATAATTTCCTGACCTTCTTTTAGTCTCTTTATATTTTTTACTAAAACTTCCCACCTATTTTCTGAAAATGGTCTTAACAGGAATATTTCAATATTTGCCCCTGTTGTTTTTTTCCCTTTAAGTCTTGCT
>JALSSE010000115.1 GCA_026984415.1 Hydrogenothermaceae bacterium
TGTAGCATTTTATTTTTCAACAAGATTATTTACTGCTTTACACACAGCATTAATATTCACATTTGAAGGAAAAGATGTTGGTTTAAAAAGAACAGCTCTTGTTTACATATTAGGTGTGCCTATTTTTAAATTCCTTGTTATTTTTATTTATATAGTGAGTATTGTTATTTCCTCAACTTTATCTATTTTGACCAATTCTATTGTATGGGAAGCATTAAAAAACTTTTTCTATAAAATAGGGATAGGTGATATTTTTGTTCTTGTTACAAACATTACAAATATAGTCATTATTCTTTCATTTTTTATTATTCTATTTGTTATCTTTCACTATTTAGCCCCAAGGGAAGAAAAAGTAATGAAAGATACTGTATTTGTTTCTTTAATTTCTTCTTTTTTACTGTTTATAACTAAAGAATTATTTAATCAATTTATTGTATTGGCTGCAAAATCTAACCCAATTTATGGTTCTTTAAGTGGTATATTTACTTTTTTACTCTGGCTTTATATAGGATTTAGTATAGTAATCATAAGTTCCCGTGCAATTTTTTACTTAGAAAAGTATTACTTTGAAGTAGGGGAACACGAAGAAGAGTAAAAGGGGTTGATTTTTTAAATTTATATTGTTATATTATATGCTCTAAATGTTCCCGAGTAGCTCAGCTGGCAGAGCAGGCGGCTGTTAACCGCCGGGTCGGGGGTTCGAATCCCTCCTCGGGAGCCATTATTTCTATATTTCCAATTTCAAGAGAAAAACTCAAACTTAATCTCCATTTGCATAAAGAATAACTGTTTATAGCTTAATTTGGTATAATTTAGAAAAAAAGTGAGGTAAGAAAATGGATTTATCAAAAATTCCAGCTGGAAAAAACCCACCAGAAGATATTTATGTTGTTATTGAAATTCCACAGGGAAGTGGAATTAAGTATGAAGTAGATAAAGAAAGTGGAGCAGTTTTTGTTGATAGATTCCTTTATACCGCAATGTATTATCCTTTTAACTATGGTTTTATTCCAAACACACTTGCAGATGATGGAGACCCTACTGATGTTTTAGTAATTTCATCAGAACCGGTTGTTCCAGGTAGTGTAATTAGAAGCAGACCTATTGGAATGCTTGAAATGGAAGACGAAGAGGGAATTGATACGAAAATTATTGCTGTTCCTGTTTCAAAATTAGACAAAACTTTTGATGATATAAAAGAAGTTTCTGATTTACCAGAAGCAACTTTAAACAAAATAAAACATTTCTTTGAGCATTATAAAGAGTTAGAACCGGGAAAATGGGTAAAAGTTAAATCATTTTTAGGTTCTAAAGAAGCAATGGAAGATATTCAAAAATCTATAGATAGAATTTCTAAATAATTACTTGAAATTTAAATAGTTTAGTGTTATATTATCTATCTCTTTTGTTCGGAGTGTAGCTCAGGTGGCAGAGCACGTGCCTTGGGAGCACGGGGTCGCAGGTTCAAGTCCTGCCACTCCGACTTTAAAATTTTAAGCGCCCGTAGCTCAGCTGGATAGAGCAACGGACTTCTAATCCGTAGGTCGGAGGTTCGAATCCTCCCGGGCGCACCACTTAGGTTGACAAATTTTTTGAATGGCATATAATTAAGACCCAATCTTTGACGCGGGGTGGAGCAGCTTGGTAGCTCGCCGGGCTCATAACCCGGAGGTCGGAGGTTCAAATCCTCCCCCCGCAACCAAAATGATTTACAACTTTATCTCAAGCTTATACTGGAAATACGTTATTGTTCAGTGAATTGGTAGAAAAAAGACCTATAAAAATAGCTTTTGGAATGTAAGATACTGTAAAAGCAAACATAAAAATAAAAACCTATAAACTGACAGATAGAAAAACCCTAAAAAATTTTTTATCCTTAATTCCTTGAAAATTTAACTGTATTTTTAAGCGTGCGACCTAAAAATTAAATTTAAAAGTTGTTAAATTTCTATATCTGTTTGATCTTTAAATTTCTAATTGCACTTTATGACTATCTACGTTATGTAGATTATTTAAGCCTTTATAGTTAAATTCTGCAAAAGACACATCTTTAATTTTATAAAAGCATTTTTAGAGGTATTGTTATGAAAGTTGTGATGGAGCTTCCTAATGAATTAAAACTAAAAGAAGATGAAGTAAAAGTAGCGTCTTTGGCAAAGTTATATGAGCTTGGGAGAATATCTTCTTGAAAAGCGGCAAAACTTTTAGGTATTTCCCGTGTTGAGTTTTTAGATTTACTTGGAAAGTATAAAGTTCAGATAGAACCAAATACAGAGGAGGAACTTTTAAAAGAGATAGAAAATGCCTAAAATTGTATCAAATATCACTCCGATACTCTTTTTTATAAAGCTAAACAGATTATATATTTTGAAAAAAGTCTATAAAAAATAGACATCCCAGAGGCTGTTTATCACGATTTGAAAAAAGGGAAAGACAAATACTACATAAATATCTATGATGAAAACTGGATAAAATCGTTAAGATTAAAAATAAAAGCTTAATAAGACGATTAGAAAAAGATTTAGATGAAGTAGAAGGAGAAGCTGAAGCTATTGCACTATCAATAGAAATCTTAGCAGATTTATAAATACAATAAATGAAGAAATTGAAAATATAAAACTTATCAACATTCTTGAGGATAATGATACTGACATTGGTTGAAAAATAAAACCTAAAGACATTAAAAATAGATATAGATATTAGAAAAATTAAATGATTTAGAATGGGAAATTTATGAAAAATCAGGAGTATTACAAACTATTTATTGGGAGTTTGATGAAAAAAGTAGAGTTTAGTTTAGTAAAATTCATACATTTATTGATAATTTTTAAAGAATTCTTTTAGTTATGGTAATATTTACTTAAAATTTTATTGACTAAATCAATATTATCTGTTTTAGTTAATAGACTTTTATCATCTTTGGATAATTCCGGTATACCAAAATTTTTTAAATACCTAAATCCTAGTGAATAATATCCAGATGAATATCTCTTACTTGTTTTCTTTATATACTCCCAAAAAACAGAAGATGACATTATAGCTTTTAGAAGCTTTAGATCTTCTAAAGAATTAGAGTTAGAGATGGCCATCATACCATTTACACTATATAAGTTCTCGTCATCAGAAATATAAAAGTATGGAATATCTTTTACAAGATGGGGAAAAAGCATTTTATACTTAACTTTTTCTAAATTTTGTGTTCTTCCATAAGCATACCAGGCTGGATAGTTTGTAGCTTTACCTTTATCCCTTTTAAGTAATTCTTCTTTATATTTGCTTAAATATTGATATGCATAAGGATAATTCTCTAAAAATTCGTCTTCTTCTATCAATATCGGTTTGCCATCTTTGTTAAATTTATATGGGAAAATTATTGGATAGATAAATTTTTTAGGTTCAACTTTTTTAGTTAATTTATTTGAATTTATAACTTTTTTGCATATAGCTTTTTCTACTTTTTCTCCTGATTCTAAGTAAAAATATTCTTCATCTTCAAAAATTGGTTTAATAATATAAATTTTATCTCTTAAAGTAGCTATTCCACTGCTAATTCTGTAAAGTTTTTTTAAGGGAAATCCTGTATTTTCTATTTTCGTTGTCCAATATATATCCTGTAAATTCCATCCTTCTTTATAATCTAAGTTGTCATAAAAAATTTTTTTATACTTGATTTGTTTCTTTCCTATC
>JALSSE010000116.1 GCA_026984415.1 Hydrogenothermaceae bacterium
ATTTAGGTCTTCAACTTTCACAAAAGTTTTTCTGTAATCCCCTTTAATTCTTAAATTTTTTAATATTTCAATAAATTCTTCAAACTCAAAATCGTTTTTCAAAACCTTTTTATAGAACTCTTTTTCTCTGTCCATATTTACTTTATAACCAGATATACTCCAGAACTTAAAAACATTTTCCATCAGATAACTATAATCTGTTTCTGGAATAAAGAATCTAAATTCTTTTTCTTTAATAAAGTGTCCTGTGAAATTTTCTATAAGATAATATTCAAATGATTTGTTCCACAGATAACTTAAGTAAGAATCTATATAAAAATTTTCTATCCATTTTAATTTTTTCCTTGTTTTATTTTTATTGCTTTTTAGGTTTTTGAGAATTTCTCTTCCTTTTTCCCAGTTATTTTCAATTCTCTGTAAATCGTAGTAGTTTATCATCCATTTTTTTGGTTTAATATCTGGATTTTCTATCTTTATTGAAAATTTATTTCCTTTAAGGTTTCCTATCTTGATTTTCCTTTTTATTTTTCCTAAATAACTTAATATGTAAAACCTATCCCTATGCTTCTCCTTAATAAAATTTCCTATATGTTTTTCAGTTGAAACGTACTGGAAAGTAATGGCGTTTTTATCTTTAAGCCCGGCGTAGTTAAAATGAAATTTCTGGGCTAATTCTTTTGTGTTGTAATTTTTTTTGACTAAAAGATAAAGAAAATGTTGTCCTTTTTCATCAAATTCAAATTCTGAAACTTCTTTAACAAGAAAATATTCTGGTTTTTCTTTTATTTTCCAGTTGAAATTAAAGACTTTTTCCAAATTTTATATTTTCCAGCCTAACTTTCTGAGCTTTTCTTTTCCTTTTTCAGAAATCATTGATGTATTCCACGGTTCATCAAACTCTAAATCTATATCTACATCCATTGACGGAAAATATTCTTTTAATTTCTGTTTTATAGAATTTACAATAAAATTTTCAAGGGGGCATTTAGGAGTTGTTAAGGTCATTTTTACAAAAATAGTTTTATCATCACAGGAAATCCCTTTTATTAAACCTAAATCAACTACATTTAAAGGGATTTCTGGGTCATTAACCTCTTTTAAAGCTTCTAAAACCTGAACATTATTCATTTCTTTTTCTAATTTTATTTCCAATTTTCACCCTTTATAAACTAATTTTCCATTATAAAATGTGTATTTTACTCTTCCTTTCAATGTCCTTCCTAATAGAGGTGTATTTTTACTTTTTGATAAAATCTCATCTTCAGTAACTTCCCAATCTTCAAGTGGATTGAATATTGTAAATTCTGCTATTTCTCCTTCTTTTATAGCAGGAGGCTTAAGTCCAATTTTTTTGGCTGGTTCAGTTGATAAAACTTCTATAGCCCTTTTTATATCAAAATATTCTTTCCTTACAAGTTCTAAAACAGTTGGAAGTGCAAACTGTAAACCTATCATCCCCGGTGGACAGTGTTGATGTTCTAACAGTTTTTCGTGATGGGCGTGGGGTGCGTGGTCTGTTGCTACAAAATCAATAATGCCAGAAGATAATGCCCATCTAACTGCTTCTATATCTTCACATTCCCTTAAAGGTGGAGATACTTTTGCAGTACAGCTAAAATCCATCCATTCTAAATCTGATAAAGATAAATGGTGGGGAGTTACTTCAGCAGTAACTTTAGCTCCCATTGCTTTAGCCCAGGCAACAATTTCAACGCCTACTTTCGTTGATATATGACATATATGAACAGGCATTTGAGTCCTTATTGCTAACACACAATCCCTCGCAATCATTGAATCTTCAGCTTCTGGCGGTAAAGGAGGTAATCCTAATGCAGCAGAAATTTCACCTTCATTTGCAACCCCGTCTTTTGAAAGGTTTAAATCTTCACAGTGGTCTGCAACAAATGTTCCCAGTGAACCTGCATATTCAATGGCTTTTCTCATTACGTGGGAATCCATAACTGGAGAACCATCATCTGTAAAATAAACAGCTCCAGCATCTTTTAAAAGAGCCATTTCTGTAAGTTCTTTACCTCTTCTTCCCTTTGTTATTGCACCTGCTGGTAAAACTCTGCATAAACCTACTTCTTCACCTTTTTCTATTACATATCTGATTAAAGATGTGTCGTCTAATGCTGGTATAGTATTTGGCATACATACTACAGTTGTATATCCACCTGCAACGGCAGCCATACTACCTGTTCTTATATCTTCTTTGTAGGTTTGTCCCGGGTCTCTAAAGTGAACGTGAATGTCTGTAAAAGATGGTGAAATTATACAGTCTGAAACATCAATTACTTCACATCCAGAGAATGGCTGAATTTCCTTTTGAATTTTAGTTATTTTCCCTTTTTCAATAAGAATATCAAGTTTTTGATTTATATCATTTTCAGGGTCAATTACATATCCGTTTTTTATAAGGAGCAATTTTTTCCTCCTACTGGATTACTTTTCCTAACCTGCTGAACCTTATCATTGGTGTATGCCAGTCTATTGAGAAATAAATTACAAAAGCCTGACCTATTATGTAGTCTTCTGGAACAAAACCCCAAAATCTACTGTCCCTACTGTTATCCCTATTATCTCCCATCATAAAGTAATGTCCTTCTGGTATTTTTACAGGTCCAAAATCCTTTCCTTTCCCTACATCTAATTCCATAGTTGTGTATTTAAATGGTTTTCCATCTGACCTTATAGTTGTTTCATAAAAAATTGGTGCAAGTTCAAGTCCGTTTTCCTTGTAATAGCCATCTTTTTCTTTTTTTAGAGGTTTTCCGTTTATATAAACAATGTCGTCTTTTACCTGAACTACGTCTCCCGGAATTCCAATAACTCTTTTTATAAAGTCTATTTTTGGGTTTTCTGGATATTTAAAAACTACAACATCTCCCCTGTCTATTTTTGCCAGCCTGTTGTTGTAATGAAAAAATGTTATATTTGTAAAAGGGATACCAAAGTCCCAGCTTCCGTACACAAGTTTGTTAACAAGGATAAAATCCCCTACCAAAAGTGTAGGTTTCATAGAACCTGAAGGAATATTGAAAGCCTGAACAAAGAATACCCTTATTATTGAAACAACAACAACAATAAAAATGATAGTTTTTATTAAACTTTTAATATCTTTATTTTCTTTCTTTTCTTCTGTCATTTTATTTCCATAAACCTCTTTGGTATTTTCTTGCTTTTCTGAAACATTTTAAAAATTCTTTTTCATATTTTACATTTGGAGGAACAGTCAGAGGGTAAGCATACCCAGAACATATTATTTTTTTATTTAACATTTCTCCATCTGGAAGCCATACATAAGCAAGCAACCTTCCATATCTATCCTGTGGTTCTACATCAAATTCTAAAAATACATATTTATATATTTTTTTTGTTCCCTTTTTTCCAATAAGTAGATTTTTTTCAGTAAATTCTTTTGCTTTTTTACCAAGAAATATTATTGTTTGGATGTCTCTTCTTGATTCCCTTGATTGTATCTCTGCCCTTCTATTTGGTCTACTTTCGGGTGTATCAATACCGATTAACCTAACTGAAAATCTTAAGTTTTTTAAAGTTTTCCTGTTATTAAAAGTTGTTTTTTTTATTCTTACAATAATTGTATCCCCATCAATAACTTTAACTACTTTAGCT
>JALSSE010000117.1 GCA_026984415.1 Hydrogenothermaceae bacterium
TATAATCTTCTTTTCTGTTTCAAAATCCTGTTTACCTAAATTGTTTAATATTGCAATATTGATTAAATTACGTTCTTTTAACTTTTTATCATTTAATACAGAACTTAAACCACTATCCCTTACAAGATTCTTTGGAAATTGGGGCATTTTTAAAATCTGGGGTTCTGGAATTATTGATATTATATTTTTGTTTTTATCAGGTAAATTTTTAATAAAACTGTCTAAAAATGGCTCATTTGTAAAATAGATTTCATCAAGGAAAATCTGATTTTTACCTTCTTTAAATGGAAAAACCTTTTTATTTAGGATATAACCATTTTCTTCAAATTTAAAATTAAGTTCTGTTCTTGAAAAGAAAAATTTCATTATACAACCCCACTTTTTAAGATATCGTGTAAATGTACTAAACCAATTGGTTTTTTATTTTCCACAACAGGTAAAACTGTTATATTGTACCTTTCCATAATTTCTAAAGCTTCAACAATAAGCTGATTTTTTGTAACGTATTTTGGATTTTTTGTCATAACTTTTTCTACTAAACATTTATCAATACTTCCACCAGATTCTATAAATCTCCTTAAATCTCCATCTGTTATAATACCAATAAGATTCCCATCTTTATCAACAACAAGAGCTGCTCCAAATCCTTTTTCAGAAATTGTTAGTACTGCTTCTTTTAGTGGAGTATCAGGATGGACAATAGGCAGTTCTTCTCCTGTGTGCATAAGTTCTCCAACTTTCATTAATTTTTTGCCTAAACTTCCACCAGGATGAAATCTGGCAAAATCTTCCGAAGTAAATCCTCTCATTTCTAAAAGAGCAACAGCTATAGCATCTCCCAATGCCATTGTTGCAGTTGTTGTTGATGTTGGAGCAAGATTCAAACGGCATGCTTCTCTTTTTACATTTAAAAATAGATGAATATCGCTTTCTTTTGCCAATTTTGAGTTTCTATTGTTTGTTATTGCAATAACAGGATTTCCCCACCTTTTGATTGTGGGAATTATAGCTAATATTTCAGGAGTTTCTCCACTGTTTGAGATGGCAAGGACGGCATCTTCTTTTGATATCATCCCTAAATCACCGTGGATTGCTTCTGCAGGATGAAGGAAAAAAGAAGGAGTTCCTGTTGATGCAAGGGTAGCAGCTATTTTCTGCCCTACAAGACCAGATTTTCCCATTCCAGTGACTATCAGTTTTCCTTTTATGTTAAAAATAAGATTTACAGCCTTTGGAAAATTACTGTCTAATGCCTCTTTAGTACTCTGGATTGCGTTGCTTTCTTCATCTAATACTTTTTTTCCTATATTTAAAATTTCTGTTTCTGTCATCAATTCTCCTTGATTAAATATTTGCAGAAGGACAGGAACTACATGAGCTACAATCTTTTCCTTTTATAAGATTTAATGTATCAAGGTAATCAAAACTAAAATCAATAACTTTATTTTCTTCATCGTAAAATTCAACTATTTCTTTAACGAAATCATAACCTTTTACTTTATAGTGTTTATTGTCTATGACTATTTCCTGTCCAATTTCTGGAAGATTTTTTCTTATTGTGTAGTTATCTTTTTCAAATGCAAGACAACACATTAACCTTCCGCAAACTCCAGTGAATTTTGTAGGTGTTGGAGGAAGGTTCTGTTCTTCTAATATTTCAACCCCAACAGATTCAAATTTATCTAAAAACAACGAACAGCAACATGTATTTCCACACATTCCAACAGCACCGCTTAATTTTACACCATCTCTTACCCCAACCTGTTTCATCTCAATTCTCATTTTTAATTTTTTTGCAAGGTCTTTTACAAGTTCTCTAAAATCCACCCTTGATTCTGCTGTGTAATAAAAAATAGCTTTTGTTTTATTTAAAGGGATGTATGCTTTTAGAAGGTTCATTTTTAGTTTGTATTTTTCAGCAAGTTCCTGACAGACTTTTAAAAATTTTTCAGCTTTTTTTTCTAAATTATCAAAGTTTTTTATATCTTTTTCTGTGGCTTTTCTCAAAAATTTTATTTTATCTGTTTTATTTTCTTCAGGAACAGAGAAACCAACAACTAAAACAAGTTCTTCACCTTTATCTGTTTCAACTACAATGAAATCCCCCTTTTTTACCTGAACATCACCTTCTATTTCAACATCACTGAATTTATTTGTATCTAAAAATCTTATTCTTGCAGTTTTTAAATCTATGCTGATTGCCATATTTAATCCCCTTTTAAGTAGTTACATTAAAATAAAAACCTTCTAAAGCCAATTTCTTTTTTACACCTTTTTTTATCGCCATTTTTAATAAATTTAACTCTTTTAATATTTTATCGTAAGTTTCGGTATTTATTTCTCCCTTTAAAGTTTTATTGTAAATAAGTATTTCAAAAATAGTGATAATAATAAAGATATCTTCATTTTCTAATTTGTCTATTATTTCACTTATACTTATTATCCCTTCAGAGTGTATATTTTTTCCATTTTTTAGAGATAGTACCATTAGACTAAAAAGGTCTTTTCCATATTTATATAAATTTTCTTTTTCTAAAATATGCATAGGCAGGCATAGGCTTCCCTGTGAAATCAACGTTAGAGATTTTGCTTTTTCTTCATCTGTTTTTAGAGAAAGTATTTCAAATACATCTTTTTTTGATAATGGTTTAAATCTGATTTTTTTTGTTCTGGAAATTATCGTCGGCAACAACTTATTTTGGTTTGAAGTGGTTAATATTATCAGTGTATTTGCAGGCGGTTCTTCCAATGTTTTTAAAAGGGCATTACTTGCCTCTAAATTCATATTTTCAGCATTTTCAATAATTATAACTTTACCTTTCTCAGACTTTAGTTTTAAAAAGTTAATAGCCTCTCTAATCTGGTCAATTTTTATTTCTTTTCCTTTTTCTGAACTGATTAATTTAATGTTTGGGTGTACATTCTCATTTTCTTCATTATCGTATATGTTTCTTATAAAATTGTTAACAAGTTTACAATCTTTACATTCTCCACAGCCAAAACCAACGTGTTTTTCACATAAAAAAGCCCTTGCAGTATAAAGAGCTATTAATTTTTTCCCTATACAATCTTTACCTTCAAAAAGTAAAGATAAGGAATCGTAATCTTTATCTAAATATTTTTTTATTAAATCCTTTTCTTTTTCGTGTCCAAATACTTTCATTTTTTACCTTTAATAATCTTTGCTTTAACTGGAATATATAACAATTTTTACCTATATCAAAGAAGTTTTTTCTTTTAATTTTTCAAGTATGGTATTAAAGATTTTTTCAGGAGATTTCATCCCATCAATAATGATAATCCTTTCTTTATTTTCCTCTGCTATTTTTAGGAAACCTTCCCTTAGCCTTTTATGAAAATTTATGTTTTCCTGTTCTATCCTGTCTATTTCTCTTTCTTTTTTAATTCTCTTTAAACCTTCTTCTACTGGAATATCAATAAGAAAAGTTATATCAGGCATCAATCCTTCTGTTGCTATGTTATTAAGTTCTTTTATAAGTTTGATATCAAGCCCCCTTGCGTATCCCTGATATGCTAATGTAGAGTCTATAAATCTATCACAGATAACTGTTATTCCTTCTTTTAGATTTGGTTTTATAACATTATGTACATGGATATTCCTATCTGCTTCGTA
>JALSSE010000118.1 GCA_026984415.1 Hydrogenothermaceae bacterium
AGGGCGATGAAAAGGGCAATAGATAACGCAATGAAAGCAGGGGCTAAAGGAATAAAAGTTCAGGTTGGTGGACGTATAGGTGGTATAGACCTTGCGAGGAAAGAGTGGTTTATGGCTGGAAGAATGCCATTACAAACAATAAGAGCAGATATTGATTACGGAACAGCAAGAGCTTCTACAAAGTACGGAATTCTTGGTGTTAAAGTGTGGATTTACAAAGGTGATAAATTAGAAGCACAAAAAGAGGAAGTCTTAAGTAAAATTGAAGAAGAACTTCACTCAGCTTAATTAAGAAATTGGAGGATTAGATAATGTTATTACAACCTAAAAAATTAAAATGGAGAAAACCCCATAGAGGTAGAATGAAAGGGAAAGCTTCCCGTAGAAATAAAGTTGATTTTGGAGAGTATGGATTACAGGCTTTAGAACCTTGCTGGATGACTTCAAGACAGATAGAATCTGCAAGGATTGCAATTGTTAGGGAAGCAAAAAAAGGTGCAAAAGTATGGATTAGGGTTTTCCCACATAAAGCTGTAACAAGAAAACCAGCAGAAACAAGAATGGGTAAAGGAAAAGGTGATTTAGACCATTTCGTTGCAGTAGTAAAGCCGGGACACATTTTATTTGAACTTTCTGGTGTACCTGAAGAAGTTGCACAGGAAGCTTTTAGAAAAGCAAGTCATAAATTACCAATAAAAACCAGATTAGTAAAAGCACAAGGGGTGTAAACATGAAAGCATCTGAATTGAGAAAACTTTCTGATGATGAATTAAAAGAAAAGTTAGTTGAATTAAAAAAGAAATTAATGCATTTAAGATTTCAAAATGCAATCGGTAGTTTAGGAAGAAACAGTGAAATAAGAGAAACAAAAAAAGATATAGCAAGAATTTTAACAATTTTAAAAGAAAGAGAACTTGCTAAGGCTGGAGGTCAATAATGTCATCTGAAACTAAAATAAATAGAAAAGAGTACGTTGGAAAAGTTGTAAGTGATAAAATGGATAAAACTGTTGTGGTACTTGTAGAAAGACAAATGCCCCATCCTCTTTATGGAAAAAGGATTAAAAGGTCTAAAAAGTTTTATGCCCACGATTCTGAAAATAAATGTAAAGTAGGGGATTTAGTAAAAATTGTTGAAACAAGGCCACTATCAAAATTAAAAAGATGGAAAGTTGTTGAAATAATTTCACAGTAACCAAAAAAATTTGTTGATTAATTGCCGTAAAAATAGTATAATACTTTTTTGTCACTTTAACGTAAAAATAAATGAGGAGTGCCTAAAATGATACAGAGAGGTACATATTTAAACACAGCTGACAACTCAGGAGCTAAAAAAGTTCAGTGTATTGGTATTCCTGGTGGAGCCAGAAAAAAATATGCAACATTAGGTGATGTAATCACTGTAACAGTTAAATCTGCAATTCCAAACGGAACTGCGAAAAAAGGAAAGGTATATAAAGCTGTAGTTGTAAGAGCAGCTAAAGAAGTTGCAAGACCAGATGGAAGTTACATAAAATCTGATGACAATGCAGTTGTACTTTTAAACCAGAATTTAGAGCCTATTGGAACACGTATATTAGGACCTGTTTCCCGTGAAATCAGGGCTAAAGGGTTTTACAGAATAGTTTCTCTTGCTCCGGAGGTTATTTAAATGGTAAAAACTAAAATAAAAAAAGGCGACACTGTAATAGTTATTGCTGGAAAAGAAAAAGGAAAAACTGGAAAAGTTAAACAAATAATAAGAAAAAACAATAAAGTTAGAGTTCTAATTGAAGGTTTAAATGTTGGTAAAAAACATGTTAAACATATTGAAGGGGTAAGAGAAGGTGGAATTTTTGATATAGAAAGACCTATTGATATTTCTAACGTTGCCTTTTTTGATGAAAAAACAAACTCCCCTACAAAAATTGGTATTAAATACATAGAAGATGAAAATAAAATCCAAAAAGTGAGATTTTCCAAAAAAACAGGTGAAATAATAGACATTATTTGGGAAAAATCAAAATAAAAGAGGTAAAAAATAATGGCTGTAGCTGAAAAATACGTACCAAGATTACAGAAAAAATACAATGAAGAAGTTGCAAAAAAATTAATGGATAGATTTGGATATAAAAGTCCAATGCAAATTCCAAAACTAAAAAAAATAGTAATAAATATGGGAATAGGTGAAGCTACACAGGATATTAAACAGTTAGATAGAGCTTTAGAAGATTTAATGACAATAGCAGGTCAAAGACCTGTAATTACAAGGGCTAAAAAATCAGAAGCTGCTTTTAAATTAAGAAAAGGCTTACCTATTGGAGTAAAAGTTACATTAAGAAAAGAAAGAATGTGGGATTTCTTAGATAAATTAATATCTGTAGCGCTTCCAAGGGTTAGAGATTTTAGAGGATTAAATCCAAAATCTTTTGATGGAAGAGGAAATTACGCATTTGGATTAACAGAACAGATTGTATTCCCTGAAATAGACTACGACAAAGTAGATAAAATTAGAGGAATGGACATTATTATTGAAACGTCTGCTGAAACAGATGAAGAAGCTCTTTGGTTATTATCTTTATTAGGATTGCCAATAAGGGCACAATAAGGAGGAAAATATTAATGGCTCGTAAATGTTTAATGGTTAAAGCTTTTGAAAAGAAACCTAAATTTGAAACAAGAAGACATTCAAGATGTCCTATTTGTGGAAGACCAAGAGGTTATATGAGGCAGTTTGGAATGTGTAGGATTTGCTTTAGAGAAAAAGCAGCAGTAGGTGAAATTCCAGGAATAAAGAAATCCAGCTGGTAAGGAGGCTAAAAATGGTAACAGACCCAATTGCTGATATGTTAGCAAGAATTAATAATGCTTTAAAATCAAGAAAAGGCGAAGTTTCAATGCCTTCATCTAAAATGAAAGAAAAAATAGCTGAAATATTAAAAAGAGAAGGTTATATAGAAGATTATACTGTTTCTGAAGAAAATAAAAAGGGAACACAGGGAACCTTAATAATAAAACTTAAATATTTAGGTGCAAGAAACACAAAACCAGTTATTCAAGGTTTAAAGAAAGTTTCAAGACCAGGTTTGAGACAGTACAAACCTGCAAATGAAATTCCTTATGTTAGAAAGGGATTGGGAATAGCAATACTTTCAACAAATAAAGGTGTTATCACAGATTCGGAAGCAAGAAAACAAAAAGTAGGCGGAGAAGTTCTCTGTTATATTTGGTAAAAATAAGGAGGCTCGTTTAAATGTCAAGGATTGGAAAAAAACCAATAGAAATACCATCAAATGTTGATGTTCAAATAGGTGAAAATAACCATGTAACTGTTAAAGGACCTAAAGGTCAGCTTTCAGCTACATTTAATCCAAATTTAAAAATAATAAAAGAAGACAACTTAATTAAAATAGAAAGACCAAATGATGAATCTTTCATGAGAGCAATTCACGGAACAACAAGGGCGCTTTTAGCAAATATGGTAAAAGGTGTATCAGAAGGTTTCACTGTTGAATTGGAAATAGTTGGTATTGGTTACAGAGGACAGGTAAAAGGAAAAGTTTTAGAACTCCAGTTAGGCTATTCGCATCCAATAGAATACCCAATACCTGAAGACATCCAAATTACTATGGAAGGAAATACTGTAATCAAAGTT
>JALSSE010000119.1 GCA_026984415.1 Hydrogenothermaceae bacterium
CTGTCACCAACTCTTCTTCCTAAAAATGCATCAAATAACCCGAGGTTTGTTTCTTCAAATTTTGGAGCTTTTTTTATTATTGTTTTTACATGTTCTGGAGTAATTTCGTGAAATTCTGCCCTTTTTACATCTTTTGCGTGTTTTTTCAACTCGTCAAACATAAAGTATCCAATGGCATATCCTTCTCTATCAGGGTCTGTTGCTATGTAAACTTCAGCATTTTTAGCTAATTTTTTTATTTCTGAAAGCATTTTTTTATGTTTTGCCGATTTTATCACAAACTTTGGTTCAAAAGATTTTAAGTCAACTCCCATTTCTTTTTCTGGTAAATCTTTAAAATGACCAACAGTTGCTTTTACTGTAAAATCTTTCCCTAAAAATTTTTGGATTTCTCTTGCTTTTTTAGGGGATTCTACTATTACTATTTTTGGTGTTTTTTTCTTTGTTTTCGTTGCCATTTAAGCCTCACTTCAATTTAGTTATTTTAAATTCATTGTAAATATAATTAATAGTTTTAAAGTTTCAACAGATTAGATTATTTCATAAAAATTGAAAATTTAAAATGAATTTGAAATTTACAAAGAGATTGTGTCTTGTATTCCAAGCTCTTCAAAAGCTTCTTTTCTCTGCTGGCAGGTTGCACATTCTCCACAGGGGGGAATTGTTCCTTTATAACAGGAGTAAGTTTTTTCATAAGGAACACCAAGCTCTAAACCTAACTTTAAAACATCTGTTTTTGTCATACCTAAAAATGGAGTGTAAACCCTTATCCTGTTCTTTTTCTTAGCCACCATTATAGAACTTGCATTTATAACTGCTTCAGCTGATGAAGCAAACTCTGCTCTACAATCTGGATATGGAGAGTCTACTGAATGGATACCAATTCCAATATTTTCTATTTCATATACATCACAAAAAGATGCGGCAATTGACAAAAAGTTTAGGTTTCTCATTGGAACAGTGGTTATTGGTGGTTCATCTGGATAAGTTTCAGATGGAATTTCTACATTTTCGTCTGTTAATGCACTTCCTTCTATTCCTTTTAAGTGGGGAACTTCAACAATAAAATGTTTTTTAACATTTGCTATTTCTGTTAATTTTTTTGCAAATTCAAGCTCTACTTTATGTTTTTGTCCGTAATCAAAAGAAATAGCATAAACATCTTTAAAATTCTTTTTTGCAAGCCACAAAAGTGTGGCACTATCCATTCCACCTGATACAAGTACAATAATATTTTTTTCCATAAAGTTTTTTCCTTAATGCTGAATTTTTGATGATTAATTTATTTCTTTAAAGATTTTTTGTCAAATTTGAGTTTTTAAAGAGGCGGAGGCCGGAATCGAACCGGCGTATAAGGGATTTGCAGTCCCCTGCCTTACCACTTGGCTACTCCGCCAGATTTGGAAAAGTTATTATAACACCTTTTAAGAAAAACTGAAAATATTATATGAGAAACAAAGATTGTTTCAAGTTTGGATTAAAAACTGGCTGGGAACCCAGCCAGCAAGTTTACTATTTTCTAAAAATCCTTCTTGCAAAAATAACAAAAGGTACAAATAAATACCATGGAATAGAAGGAACTGGAGCCATTGAACAACCACCTGCCTGAGGTTCAACAGATGCTGTTTTAATTACTTCTTCATCTCCGTTTGCAGATATTTCTTGCGGGTTACCATCGGAGAATTTGAATATATCTCCAATATCTCCTAAATCTCCAAAGTCTGGAGTACATTTTCCTTTCCATAAATCATCAAAATCACAATCTCCAATATCTTCTGGCTCAGAAGGAAGACCAATTCCCATTAACTTTATTTCTTCAGTATGTGTTTTTGGTGCAAATACATCAGCTTTGTAGTAATAAACTTTAAGAATTGCCCTTCTTGTTCCAACTTTTTTTGGTTTAAAAGAAATTCTAACTGTACAGGTATCTAAATCTCCTAATGTTTCATCATCACATCCATCATCTTCTATTTTAAAATCATCAGGATTTTCACCTGTTAACTTGACATTTTCAATAAATAGAGGTAATGCACCATCATTTGTAAATACAATTGGCATTTTTACTGACCTTATAGCTGTAGGCCATGTACCAAAGAATAAAGCTGTTGGAAAATATCTGAGCTTTGGAGTAGCCCCTTCAACATCTATACTATCTGGAAGTACACTTGTTAAATCTTCCCAATCGTCTCTATCTATTATTCCTGTATCAAAAAATTCATCTGCTGCATCTCCCCAGTACTCACTAAAGGGGTCGGTAAAATCTCCAATTCCAAAACTATAAACTTTAGAGGAGTTAGTTAATCCAAGAAATAAAAATACTATTAAAGACAGAGCTGAAATCATTTTTTTAGACATAATAGATTGTCTCCTCCTTTATAAATATATGCTAACTATTTTAAATATATCTCTGTATCGGTTGTTGTAAAGTTTAATTTATACACCGATAACATATCCGCCTCTCCTTTCATCCCCTGCCCCTTGAAAATCTCCAGTTACAGCCTGAACACCTCCAAAGAACAAACTTTTTTCTTTAAACTCAACAACTTTATAAAACTTTTCCACTTCTTTTATTACACTTTTGTCAAACCCCGGTTCAAAATAAACAGTCCCATTTTCAAAGTGAATTCTTGGAGAGTTTACTGATGAATTTATATCCATATTAAAAATTAGATAGTTCAGTATTGTCTGGATAATGGCACTTCTTATTCTGTTGCTTCCTGCACTTCCTAATGATAAATAAGGCTTCTCGTTTTTTAAAACAATTGTTGGAGACATCATAGAAGGCAATCTAATATAAGGACTCCATTTAAAAAATCCGTGTGGGTTTAAATCTTCTTCTCCAAGCATATTATTAAGCATTATTCCTGTATCTGGAATAATATATCCTGAACCTTCACCGTTTGTTGTTGTTACGCTTGCTGTGTTTCCTTCTTTATCAATAACACTTATATGGGTTGTATTTCCCCACAAGTTCAGCTTTTCCTCAAATTTTTGCTTATACTCTTTAATTAAATCTTTATCTTCTAAAATATTTTCTAATCCTTCTCTGTGAAGATTTTCATTAACATACTTTTTTCTAAAATCTGATGTAAGGTTGAAAGATTCAATAAGGTTTTTTATATGTTCCTTTGAACCAAATTTACAAAATTTACATCTATCTAAAAGCTCAAGGGTAAATGCAATAAGTATCCCTCCTGACGATGGAGGAGGATTTGTAAAAATATTAAAATCCTTGAATGGAAATGAGATTGGTTTTCTTTCTACGACTGTATACCTCTGTAAATCTTTTTTTCTTAATAATCCATTGTTCTCAATAGAAAGTTTTTCTATTCTGTCTGCAATTTCGCCTTCATAAAAGGTAAGGACTCCTTCCTCTGCAAATAGTTCTAAAAAATCTGCATAATCTGGATTTTTAAAAAGGGTTGCTTCATCTATAATCTTTCCATTTACAGTGTAAAGTTTTCTTGATTCTTCTGTTGCCGTAAAAATCGGTTCAAGGAGTTTTATGAATGACGCCTGCATTTTTGAAAAATAAAATCCATTCCTTGCCAGACTAACGGCAGGTTTTATTATCTCTTTTAATGGAAGTTTTCCTTTTTCCTGATGAA
>JALSSE010000120.1 GCA_026984415.1 Hydrogenothermaceae bacterium
GCCTATATTAAAGGAAAAGAATATCAAGCCCAGTACAAAGCCATTGAAGCAGAAATAAAAGCAAAGAGAAAAGAGATAGAAGCGAAAAAAATAGAACTTGAAATAACAAAAGAAACTTTACCTGAAAACGTTAAAAAAGCTAAATCTTCCCTTGAAGCTAATGAGTCAATGCTTGAAGAACTTCAAAAAAACATAGATGCAATAAAAAAAGTTGTTCAGCAAGATGAAAAAGATTATAAAAGATTTAAAAACCTTTTGAAAAAAAACCTTATACCAGAAGAAAAAGTTGAAAAAATAAAACTAAAACTTGATACAGATAAAGACAAACTAAATGCACTTATTGAAAAGAAAAATCAAATCTTAGCAAGTATAAAAGCAGCTAAAAGCACGTTAAAACAGGCAGAAGCAACTTTAAAAAAAATAGAAGCATTAGAAAAGGCTATATCAGCCCTGCAATCGGGAATAAACGCATTAAAAGAAAAAGAAAATCAGGTTAAAGCCATTTTAGATGAGTTAAAAATACATTCACCTATAAATGGATATGTTGTTGATAAAGTTGCTAACGAAGGGGAAGTAATAGGAGCAGGAATGACAGTTATAACTGCCGTTAACCCTGATGATTTATACCTGAAAATGTTCGTTGATACTATTGAAAACGGAAAAATTAAAATTGGAGATAAGGCAGAAATATTTTTAGATTCATATCCAGACAGTCCAATTCCTGCAAAAGTTGTAAAAATAGCCCAGAAAGCCGAATTTACACCTAAAGAGGTAGCTGTAAGAGAAGATAGAATACAGAGGGTTTACGCTGTTCATTTAGAACCAATTAAGCCAAACCCTCTTCTAAAACTTGGATTGCCAGCTATTGGAGTTATTACATTAGACGGAAAAGGTCTTCCAAAAAGCCTAAAAGAACTACCAGAATTGTAAGTAGATTTATACGATTTTATCGTATAGAATTGTTGATTTTTATACGATGCTATCGTAAAGAACTGATTTTAAACAGGAAAATTTATGCCAGATTTAATAGTAGAAAACATAACTGTAAGATACAAAAAGAAAATAGGAATAAAGAATGCTTCCTTTGAAGCAAAAGAAAGGGAAATTGTTGGCTTTATTGGACCTGATGGAGCAGGGAAAAGCTCCCTTATGCACGCAATAGCTGGAGTTATAAGGTTTGAAGGAGAAATAACTTTTAACAACTACAAGTACCACTCCCCAAAAGAAGCAGAAAAAGTAAAAAGACTCATTGGTTTTATGCCTCAGGGAATTGGACTTGTCCTTTATCCTCTACTAACAGTAAAAGAGCATTTAGATTTCTTCACACAGATAAGAAATTTAAAAAAAGATGATGAGTACTGGGAATACAGAGAAAGACTGTTAAAAATGGCTGGACTTTACGAGTTTCAAAATAGAGAAGCAGGAAAACTAAGCGGTGGAATGCAGCAAAAACTCTCTTTAATCTGCACCCTCATACACAAACCAAAACTACTGATACTTGATGAACCAACAACAGGTGTAGACCCATTAAGTAGAAGAGAGTTATGGGAAATAATAGACGGGATAAGAAACAAAGAAGGAATAACCGCAATAATAAGCACAGGTTATATGCAGGAAGCAGAAAAAATGGATAAAGTTCTTCTTTTTGACGACGGACAGATAATAGCAAAAGGAACAGCTGAAGAATTAGAAAACTCTGTTAAAGATTATACTTACGTTGAAACAGAATGCAGCGAAGAATGTTTTTCATTTAATAAAAGAACCTATTCCTTAAAACCTCTGAATGTTTCCCACGCAAAACCAGACCTTGAATCTGTATTTTTTGTAAATGCATTAAAAAAATTCAAAAATATACCAGAAATAAAAATTGAAGAAAGGGAAACAAAGATAGAAATTCCTGAAGTTGTGATGGAAGCAAAAGGATTAACAAAAAAGTTTGGGGATTTTGTAGCTGACGACCATATAAATATGGTTTTGAAAAAAGGAGAAATTTTAGGTCTTCTTGGGGCAAACGGTGCTGGAAAAACAACATTTATAAAAATGCTACTTGGTCTTTATCCAATTGATGAAGGGGAACTGTGGCTTTTAGGTAAAAAAATTGAAAGCTACAAAGACAGGTTAGAGCTAAAAAGCAAAATAGGATATGTAAGTCAAAAATTTGCCCTTTACAAAGATATGACTGTAAGGGAAAACCTTATTTACTTTGCAAACATGCATAAACTTGAAACATCAAAAGCATTAAAAAGAATAAATAGACTTGCAGAGGGACTTGGATTTAAAGAGTATCTTAACTATCTTCCAACAGAGCTACCACTTGGAATAAACCAGAGATTTTCCGTAGCTGCTGCAATACTCCACGAACCAGTTGTTCTTTTTTTAGATGAACCAACAAGTGGTGTTGATGCAGTTGCAAGGGCACAGCTCTGGAAACTTATACACCAGTTAAGGGATAAATGGGGAATATCTATTCTAATAACAACCCACTACATGAGTGAGGCTGAATACTGCGATAGAATTGTACTGCTTAAAAGAGGTAAAAAGATAGCAGATGATACAGTTGAAAATCTCCATAAAAAATTCCCTGACGCTAAAAGCTTTGAAGATATTTTTATCAAGTTTTATGAAGAGAATTAGTTTTATATAACAAATTTTTTGTGCTTTCTGATAAGCTAAATCCCAGTTTTTAAAAAACAGAATAAGTCAGAGCCATAAATAAAAGCAAAATTGTAGTAAATTCTTAAGAGAAGTTGTCTTTTGTTTTGGGAATAAATCAGGCTTATTAGGTTATAATTTAACAATATCTAAACATAAAAAAGGACATTTAAAATTGAACCTTGGGGTTATTAAGGCTTACATTTTAAAAGAGATTGCAGAGCTTGTAAGGTCTAAATTCATCGTAATGGTTTACCTGTTTCCAACTATGGTAATTTTGCTTTTTGGGTACGGAATAAGAATGGAAGTTACCCACTCAAGAACAGTTATTTTAGACTACGACAACAGTAAACTCTCAACAGATTTAATTTCAAAGTTTGAACATTCAAAATATTTCAGCACAAAAGTTATAAATGAAGATGAAAACAAAGTTTTAGATAAAATGAAACAGGGAAAAGTAGATATTTTGATTATCATTCCTGAATCATTTGAAAAAAGGCTTTTACACAGGCAAAAAACAGAAATAGGTGTTTTTGTTGACTCTTCTTTTCCCCTCCGTGGAATGACAATGCAAAGTTATGTTGAAGGAGTTATTTTAAATGCTGCACAGGACTATATGAAAAATATTCCAGTAAAAAATCTCATTGTTATCAACAATAGAAACCTTTTTAACCAGTCTATGAGAGATGAAAATGCTATTGTTCCCGGTTTAATTGGGATTATTCTGCTTGTAGCACCTGCTATCTTATCAGCCCTTTTAATTGTTAAAGAAAAGGAGACAGGTACAATTTTTAACTTTTACTCATCACCTGTTTCTAAAGTAGATTTTTTGATTGCAAAACTTACACCTGTTTTTTTCCTTCACTCAATTAATATTTTTATTTTATTTTTATGGGCTACTTATCTTTTTAAAGTTCCATTTAGAGGAAGT
>JALSSE010000121.1 GCA_026984415.1 Hydrogenothermaceae bacterium
AACTAAAAACAAAAAGGGTTAATATTAGTGCTGAAACTTTTTTAAACATACTTCCTCCAAAAAATTTATTCTATGGTACATATTGACTGGGGTCTTTTTATTCTTAATGCAACAGATTCAAAAACCCTAAAGTAGTGGTCCATATTTGTATATTCTGTATAGGCTGTTATTAAATCCTGAGAAACAAATAAATCCATATTTTCTAATCCTGTTGCAACAGCAATGGCTGATTTTGCAGGAACAGCAGGAGAAATAAATACCCCAGCAGAGAATAACTCTTTTATCTGTGTAATTTCTAAAACTCCTGTATTTTCATAAACCCTGTGTAAAACAGCATAATCTTTCGGATTTAAAATCAAAGCCACATCACTATAATAACCATTTTCAGCTAACTTCTCAACTGCCTCAACACAGTTTCTAAAAGCCTGTCCGGGAATATTCCAGTCTCCCATCTGAATAGTATTTCTTCCTGCAACGTTTATTAACCCAGGATAACCAATAGAAGGGTCTCCATTAAAAATCAACTTATCTTCTGAAAAAGCAACAGAAGAAGCTGCTGCCGCAGGTATACTTAAATCTAAGTTTATACCCATATTCTTTGCAGCTTCTATATCCCTCCAGTGAAGGACAAAATCTTTGTATAAAATAGGCATAGGTAAATATTTTCTGTCTTTTATTTTTACAACTTCACAATCTTCTTCGCCAAACAATCCACAAGCACCTTCATCACCAGTATCAATAGTATCATACGGTACAAACTGAATAGCAGGATTTGGTGAAGAAGTTATCTCTATAAACCTTCTTCCTACTAATGTTTTCTTAGCTGTTTCTACTACAACTTTATCAATTTCTTCCCATTGTGAATCTGTTAAAGGAGCTTCATCCCTTTTTAAAAATTCCATTGCTTATCCTCCTGTAATTACCATAAATTTTATAATAAAAATAGAAAAATTTCTAAATAAATGCAAAATTGCATTTTTATTTAAAAGAAATATAATATCAACGCCACAGCTTCCTGATGTGGTTGCAGGAGAGTTTAATCTCCTGAGGAAAGTCCGGACTCCGTAGGGCAAGGAGCTGCCGAAAGGCAGGCAGGGGTAACCTTGCGGAAGGGCAACAGAGAGCAGACCGCTACCTTTACCAGTGATAACAGGAGTAGGTAGAAATACCGAAACTACTGGAAAGGTAGTAAGGGTGAAACGGTAGGGTAAGAGCCTACCAGCATAGCTGGTGACAGCTATGGCTCGGCAACCCCCTCCTGGAGCAATCCCAAGTAGGAGGACGTTAAAGGTGTGCCCGCCTGTGTCCTCGGGTAGGGAGCTGAGATAAATGACCACTTAATACAGAATCCGGCTTATCAGGAAGCTGTGGTAAAAAATCTTTTTCAATAAAAAGGTATGGAAAAAAAACTAAATTTTTTTGTTTTGACAATATTTCCTGAGTTTTTTGAAGGCTTTAAAAATACAGGAATTGTTTCAAGAGGAATAAAAAATAATAAGATAGGAATTGAAACTATCAACTTAAGGGACTTCACTTCAGACAAACATAAAAGTGTAGATGATGTTGTTTATGGTGGTGGTCCTGGTATGCTTATGAAACCTGAACCTATTTTTAAAGCGTACGAATCTATAAAATCAAAAGGACATAATCCTTATGTATTGATTACAGAACCATGGGGAAGAAAATTTGACCAGAAATTTGCCTACGAACTATCACAAAAAGATGAAATAATGATAATATGCGGAAGATATGAAGGGGTTGATGAAAGGGTTAAAACAATTGTTGATGAAGAGGTTTCTATTGGTGATTTTATTCTTTCAGGGGGAGAACCAGCCGCATTGATTATAATGGATGCTGTTTCAAGACTTGTCCCCGGTGTAGTAGGTGATGAAAACAGCTTACAGATAGACTCCTTTAATGATGGATTATTAGGATACCCAAACTACACAAGACCTGCTAATTTCAGAGAAATGAAAGTCCCAGAAGTATTAACATCAGGAAATCACAGGGCAATTGAAATATGGAGAAAATGGAAACAGATTGAAAATACAAAAAATAAAAGGCCTGATTTATTAAAAAAAGCAAAGCTATCAGAATTAGAAAAGGAAATTTTAAAAAATATAGAAAACAATATACCCTTTGAAGAATTCTTAAATAAAAAGATGAAAATAAAAATCTAATAATTTCAAAAACTTTTATAAAACATTTTGAACTTAATTTGTTCAATCAATACAAAAATAATGCACAAATAGTGTGCAGTTTCAAATTAAAAACCTCACCTCCTCAAATACAATTTCTTTTTTATCAATAACTTACAAATTTTGGCATGTTTTTTTCATTACAAAATTAATGTAAAAAATTTTAAAAGGAGGAAAAGTTATGAAAAAAATTGAAGCAATCATCAAACCTTTTAAACTTGATGATGTAAAAGAAGCCATAACTGAATTAGGTAATTTCGGTATAACAATTACCGAGGTTAAGGGATTTGGAAGACAGAAAGGACATACAGAGCTCTACAGAGGAGCAGAATATGTAATTGATTTTCTTCCAAAAATAAAAGTAGAAATAGTTGCAGATGACTCAATGGTTGACAAACTGGTAGAAGCAATAGAAACATCTGCAAAAACAGGAAAAGTTGGTGATGGAAAAATATTCATAATTCCAGTAGATGACGCAGTTAGAATAAGAACCGGGGAAAGAGGGGCTGAGGCTCTTTAATTAAAAAATTATAAAAATATCAGGAGGTTTAACATGAAAGCAAAAATCTTATCTATTTTAAGCTTATTAGTCCCAGCTTTTGCTTTTGCAGATGAAGCAAAACTTGATACTGGGGATACTGCATGGATGATTGCAGCAACTGCACTGGTAGTTTTAATGTCAGTTGGAGGTCTTACACTTTTTTACGGTGGAATGACAAGAAGAAAAAATATTGTAAACACCGTAATGATGGTATTAATGGCTTACTGTTTTGCTATTGTTGTGTGGTTCTTATGGGGATACTCATTAGCTTTTACTGATGGTGAAGGTGCAATATACGCAATAGTTGGAGATTTATCTAAATTCTTAATGGCTGGTGTTGATTACAAGGCTTTAAGTGGAACTTATCCAGAATGGGTTTTTGCTACTTTCCAGAGTACATTTGCAGCAATCACAGTTGCCCTCATTTCTGGTGCAGTAATTGAAAGATTAAAATTTTCCACGTGGTTAATTTTTGTTATCCTGTGGGTAACTTTTGTTTATGCCCCTATTGCACACGTTGTTTGGGGAGGTGGATTTTTATTTGATTTAGGAGCTTTAGATTTTGCAGGTGGTACAGTTGTTCATATTAATGCAGGGGTTGCAGGTTTAGTACTGGCTATTTTAGTTGGAAAAAGAAAAGACTTTAATAAAGCAGCAATTTTACCTTCATCTGTTGTTTTAACTTCTTTAGGTGCTGGTTTACTCTGGTTTGGATGGTTTGGATTTAATGCAGGTTCTGCATTTGGTGCAAATGAAGTAGCAGGTGTAGCTTTACTTACAACAAACCTTGCAACAGCAATGGCAGCAATTTCTTGGGTAATAATTGAATGGATTGTAG
>JALSSE010000122.1 GCA_026984415.1 Hydrogenothermaceae bacterium
TCAGGGTGTAAAACCTTTCCCTTTAAAAAGTAAAGAAAATACAGCATTAACTACATATCTATTCTACCTTGCAGCAGGAACAAAAATAAATGTGGATACAAAATCACCAGAAGCAAAAAAAGCCTATGACTATGGAGTTTACCTGTTTAGACTAAAAAGAGGAAAAAGATACTTATCCTGTCAGGTTTGTCATGAGTTTGCAGCTGGTAAAGTTCTTAGAATGCAGTGGTTAAAACCTTTAGGATTTGAATACAATGGAATAAAAGGAACAACAGCAGCTGACCACTGGCCTGCATTTAGAATGACAAAAAATAAAGTTCAAACTTTACAGCAAAGATTCCAGGGCTGTCAAAAACAGGCTGGACAAAAGAAATTACCTTTAGGTTCTCCTGAAATGGTAGCTTTAGAGTTATACGTAAAATCTTTATCAAACGGTGCTGAACTTAAAACACCGGGACTTAGAAGGTAATCAGGAGGAAATATAAATGAATTTAACAAGAAGAGACTTTTTAGAGCTTGCAGCTATAGCTGGAATATCCCTAACATCTAAAGACGCTTTAGCAAAGCTCAATAAAATAACACCTGAAGAATTAATGGGTTTCAAATCTGTTGGAAATGTAACCCTTTTACACATATGTGATATGCACGCCCATTTAAAACCACTTTACTGGAGAGAACCATCAACATTAGTTTCTGCCCCTGAATTAGTAGGAGAACCAGGATTTTTATGTGGGAAGGCATTTTTAGAATACTATGGAATAAAACCAGGGACATTAGAAGCTTACTTTGATACATATTTAGACTTTCCAGAACTTGCCCAAAAGTACGGCAGAATGGGTGGAGTTGCATATATGGCAACATTAGTAAAACAGGTAATTGCAGAAAGAGGAAAAGATAAAGTTTTATTTATGGATTCTGGTGATACATGGCAGGGAACTGCAGTTGCCCTATTTACAAAAGGTAAAGCCATTGTCGACGCACAGAATGCACTTGGTATAGATGTAATGGTTGGACACTGGGAATTTACGTACGGAAAAGAAAGGGTACAGGAACTAATAGACAACTACCTGAATGCAGAATTTATCTCCCAGAATATAGCTGATGAAATGTGGGAAGAACTTGTATTTAAACCATACACAATTAAAGTTATAAATGGCGTCAAAATTGGAATAATTGGAAATTCTTTCCCTTACACACCAATAGCAAACCCAAAAGAATTTACAGAGGGATGGACATTTGGTATCCAGCCTGAAAGAATGCAGGGTTTCGTTGATGAATTGAGAAATGAAAAAAAAGTTGATTTGGTAGTTTTACTATCCCACGATGGATTTTCTGTTGACATAACACTACCTAAACTCGTAAAGGGAATTGACATCATTTTCAGTGGACATACCCACGACCCAGCACCAAAACCTATTTTTGTAAATAACACAATGATTGTTATTGCTGGAAGCCATGGAAAATACCTTGGAAGATTAGATTTAGATGTAAAAAATGGAAAAATCAGAAAATACAACTACAAACTTATTCCAGTGGCCACAAACTTTATAAAACCAGACCCGGATGTTGAAAAGTTAGTTAATAAAGCTTATGCCCCTTATGAAAAACAGCTTAATCAGGTAATAGGAAAAGCGGAAACATTACTTTACAAAAGGGATACTTTTTACTCTACATTTGACAGGGTAATAATGGACGCTATAAAAGAGGAAACAGATTGCGAAATAGTTTTCTCTCCAGGATACAGATGGGGAACAACAATACTTCCAGGAGAAGACATAACAGTAGATAACGTTTATGAAATGACAGCAATTACATATCCAGATGTTTATACATTTGAAATGACAGGCTCACAATTAAAAATGATTTTAGAAGATGTTGCAGACAATGCATTCAACTCTAACCCTATTTATCAACAGGGTGGAGATATGAGTAGACTGTTAGGAATGGAATACGAAATTAAATTAGGTGCACCTGCTGGAAAAAGATTAAGAAATATAAAAGTTAATGGAAAAGATTTAAAACCAAACCGTTCATATATCGTTGCAGCATGGGGTGGCAATCTATACAGAGCTGGAAAAAATCCTAAAAAGTATAAACCTGTTTACGACATAGTGATTAACTACATAAAGAAACATAAAAATATAAATCCACCAACAAAATCAAACGTAAAAATCCTTGATTTTGATTGCGGCTGTCCTAAAAAAGGAGGAATATGTCCTTGATTAAGAGATTATTCATTTTAGGTTTTAGCCTGATAATGATTTCTTCCTGTGGGCAAATAAAAAACATTTCGTGGAAAAACACTGACCCATGGGAAGATAACGAAACGGAAGAAATTAAAAATAATAAAAAAAGTGATGAAATTCCTGATATTTATGAAAGGTCTGTTAACTTAAGTATGGAAGAAGCAGACCTGTTAATAAGGTCAGAACTTGAAAGCAGAAATATTAAACTTGTCCATGTTCTTTATATATCCAGAGGTATAGAAGAGCAAGGATATAAGGACTTTTGGAAAGATATGCGGATTTACCTTGCCTGTAATTTATCAAATGGGTATGTAATTTTTAAACATAATCCACAGCTTGTAGGGTTGTTTCCATGTAGAATTTACACATACAGAAATAAAGAAGGGAAGTTAGTCATAGGAATGGTTAAACCTTCAATTGCTGTTAAATATATGGGAAATCCTGATTTAGAAGCAATTAAATTACTGAAAAATTTAGATAAAGCTTTTAAAGAGATTGTGGACACAATAGCAGAAAACGAATAAATAACTTTTAGGAGGTTTGTTATGAAGAAAAACTTAATCAAAGGAACAATGCTTGGTTTAGGAGCTTCAGCATTACTTGCCACATTTACACCAACACAGGCAGCTCCAACTTTTTATTTTGGAGATGGAAAAAAATTAACCATTTTCCAGATGGTACAGGTATGGGATGTTTACACTTCAGAAACTGGTAAATCTGGAGTTGACAGTAGAAATGATATCTACATCAGAAGAGGAAGAATTGGAGTAAAAGGAAGTATCAGAAAAGACATTTCATTTAAAGTATGGTTTGCTTACGACAACCTTGGAAAAGACAAATACAACGCATCAACAGGTGGTAAATCTCAGCTTGGTGCAGACAACAGGGAATTTTATATATGGGATGCTATCTGGACATGGAAAGCAAACCCAGAATGGGCAAATATATCTATCGGTTATTTTAGACCACAGGTCGGTAAAGAAAGTATAACAACGGCATTTAAAGTAATCTCATTCCAGAAAGCGTATCCAAACTTCCAGTTAAGAAGACATATTGTAGAAAGGGGCCCTGGTAGAGAAACTGGAATCAACATTGGTGGATTAGCACTTAATAAGAAACTAAACTATAACATAGGTATTTTTGATGCTTATAATAGTTTAAAAAATTGGTCTCCGATGTATGCCGTAAGGGTAGCATGGTCATTCGGAGACCCAGAGCACAAGAAATATAAAATGGGATACACACAAACATATTACGGCAAAAGAAACGGAACGACAATAGGGTTAAACTACACATATCAGGGAG
>JALSSE010000123.1 GCA_026984415.1 Hydrogenothermaceae bacterium
GATAAAAACTCAGAAGTAGAAAAATCCTTTTTTGATATTGGAGTTTCTTTGAAAAAAATCCACTTTCCTTTTTCACTATTTTTAGAAGGTATTGATTTTTTTGAGGAAAAATTCATTGAATCTTTTTTGAACAAAACCTTTACTGAAGATGTTTTCAATACTTTTGAATACTTTGAAAAAATAAAAGATTATGTTGCTAAAGGCTATTTAAAATATGATGTTTTGGAAACAAAATCTGAGCTTATCTCAAAAAAAATTCCATCTACTTTTCCAACTTCTCTGATTTCAAATATAAAATTTCACCACCAGTGGTTTGAACGGTTTTTGGACATCTTATTAGAAGGTAAGAATCTGAAAGCAGAATTGTGTAATGATATCTGCAAATTTGAACCAATTATTGAAGGTAAATTAAAAGATTCCTTTCCTAAAGATAAATATGAAGAATTTAAGAAAATTCATCTTGAAATGCACCAATTGGCATTTTTATTGATTTATTTTTATGAAAGCAAAGAGTATAAAGAGGCGTACATAGTTTTTCAAAACATAAAAAACCATTCCCTTGAAATGGAAAATCTATTAAGTTTTTTTGATGTTTTAGAATTCGCAAAAGAAATAAAATACGACTCTCTAACAGGAACTTTATCCAGAAGACTAATTCCTACAATAATGAAAAAAGAACTTGAGCTTTCTTACCTTTTACATAAACCATTCATTATCGCTATGGTTGATATAGACGATTTTAAAGTTATAAATGATACCTACGGTCATCTAATTGGTGATTGCGTTTTAAAAGGTTTTTCAGATTTTTTAAGGGATAAATTAAGAAAATCAGACTATATATTCAGATACGGTGGAGAAGAGTTTTTAATTCTTATGCCGACAACAGACTTGATTTCTGCTGTTAAGGTCTTGAACCGTTTAAGAAAACAGCTCGAAGACCAGATTTTCAAATGTAATAGTCATAAAATAAAGATAACAGCAAGTATTGGTATAAAAGAAATCAATGAATTAGAGATAAATAAACCTATTGAAAAACTTCTTGAAGAAGTTGACAGTAATATGTACCTTGCCAAAAAATCAGGAAAAAACAGAATAATTTTTTAATTTCTAAAATCCTTATTTTCTACCATTAATCAAATTGATTTTTATACTTTTATATTTATTATTATAAATATAAATCAATTTAAGGAGGTAGTAATCATGCTTTACTTAAAAAGTTTTATATATACAGTCCTTACAGTTTTTTTACTAACATCTTTTTCCTTTGCCTATGAAGACCATCTCCAATATGAAAAGGGTTATTATTATGTACTGATAAAGAAAGGTAATTTTAAAAGTGTAAATGCAAAATTAATTGAAATTTCCCAGAAATACGGCTGGGATGTGGTACACACTCTAAATATAGATAAAACCCTAAACTTAAAAATTCCATATAAAACACATCTTTTATGTAAAAAATCCCGTTTAGAACACGGTTATTCTTATTTCAAAGCAATTGGAATATTGGCACCTTGTAGAATAGCTATTTATAGGGAAGGTAAATATATAAAAATTGCAACTGAAGACTTAATGGAAATGGCAAAAAGATTTCAACCAGAAGATAAAGAGTTTTTTAACTGTATAAGAAGAGTACAAAACGAGCTTTTAGATATACTTAACGATACTGCAAATGAGTTTGAAAGAAAAAAACTGATACCACAATACTAATTCAAAACTATGAATATTATAAATTCTGGTATAATTGAAACAATAATATTAATGTACGGGGGAATAAGAGATGGAAATAAAAGTAGTTACAGGCAAATTAAATAAAGCCAAAGTAAAAGCTATTTTTTCATTTGCTTTTTCTGAAGATAGGAAAATACATAATGATGTTCAGGAACTTGATAAGCAGTTAGGAAATATTATTTCAAACCTTCGGAGAGAGCAAAAATTTGATGGTTCTGAAGGTAAAATGTTGGTAGTTCCAACTTACGGAAAAATACCTGCTGATTATGTTGTTCTTGTTGGAGTTGGTTCAAAGAAAAAAGCTAATTTAGATACAATCAGACGGGCTGGGGCAAATTCTATAAAAAAAGCAAAAGAGTTAAAAGTTGAAAAGATACTGCTCAATGTTGAAAGTTTAAGTCCTGTCAGAGCACCGGGAAGTAAAAGAGCCCAGGCTATGGTAGAAGGAGCATTACTTGGAAATTATAGTTTTGATAAATATTTATCTAAAAAAGACAATTTTAAATTTAAAAATATAGATATTAGAGTAAAAAGAAGTCATAAATTAGAGTCAGAAGAAACAATAGAAGTCGGAAGAATATTAGCAGAAGCCCAAAATTTCACAAGGGATTTAGTTAACGAACCGGGTAATGTGATTACTCCTGTTAAACTTGCAGAAATCGCTGAAGATTTAGCAAAAGAATACGGATTTGAAGTTAAAATATACGACGAAAAACAGATTGAAAAGATGGGAATGAACGCATATCTTGCAGTTGCCAGAGGAAGTGCAAACCCTCCAAGATTTATCCATCTCACTTACAACCCTAAAAAAGCTAAAAAAGAAGTTGCCCTTGTTGGAAAGGGATTAACATTTGATAGTGGTGGCTTAAACATAAAGCCAGGAGATTATATGAGATGGATGAAAATGGACAAAGCTGGTGCCTGTGCTGTTCTTGGTATTTTTAAAGCAATTGGAGAATTAAAACCTGATGTTAAAGTTCATGGAATAATTGCAGCAGCTGAAAATATGCCAGATGGAAAATCATACAGACCAGATGATATTTTAATTGCAAAGAACGGAGTTTCTATAGAAGTAGGAAACACTGATGCAGAAGGGAGATTAACTCTTGCAGATGCTTTATGTTATGCTTCAGAATTAAAACCTGATGCTATCATAGACATGGCAACATTAACTGGAGCTTGTGTTGTAGCCCTCGGAGAATACACTGCAGGATTAATGGGAAATGATGAAAAACTTATGAATAATATTCAAAGAATATCAGAAGAAACAGGAGAATGGATTTGGCCATTACCATTTAACGATATGTTAAGGGAACATATTAAAGCTCCAAGTGCCGATGTCCATAATATTGGAAGTACAAGGTATGGCGGAGCAATAACAGCAGGACTGTTTTTAGAAAAATTTGTTGACCAGAAGATTCCATGGGCACATCTTGATATTGCAGGACCAGCACACAACACAAAAGGATGGTATTATCATCCAAAAGGTGCAACAGGATTTCCAGTTAGAACAATAGTGAATTTATTATTAAAATAAAAGGGCAGTTATACTGCCTGTTTTTTTGTTTTTTCTACCAATTTCAGAAAGTTTCTTAAAAGTTTATGCCCATGTTCAGTCAAAATTGATTCAGGGTGGAATTGAACTCCCCATATTGGGTATTTTTTGTGTTCAATTCCCATAATTTCGTTATCATCAGTCCTTGCAGTAATTTCTATATCTTCAGGCAGAGTTTTTTCGTCTATTACTAAAGAATGGTATCTAACAGCTTCAAAAGGATTTGGAATTTCTTCAAA
>JALSSE010000124.1 GCA_026984415.1 Hydrogenothermaceae bacterium
TATCCATGTTTTCACCATTTTATCTATTTTAAACAAAATATGCCATATCTGATTTTATTGTAATTTTAACCTGAAATATTTGATTTTTCTGTTTATTTTCGTTATATTTTTATTTATATAACGACTATGGATTTAAAAATGGAGAAACTGAATTTTGAAATTTATCTAAGTGGAAGAATAGGAAAAGGAAGAATTCGCCTTTTAGAGTTAATTGAAAAGTATGGTTCTATATCAAAAGCAGCCAGAGAATTAGGTATGAGCTATAAAACTGCATGGGATAGTATAGATTCAATTAATAATATTTCTCCAGAACCTGTTGTTTTAAGCAAAACAGGTGGAAAAGGTGGAGGAAAAACATATCTGACAGATTACGGAAAAAAATTAGTTGAACAGTATAAAATTCTTGAAAAAATTATTGGAAAAATGTCTAATGAGTTATCAGAGAATTTGGATGATATTGAAAATATTTTAAATATTTACAGAAGGTTAAATATGAAAGTATCAGCAAGAAATCAAATTTTAGGGAAAATAGTAAAAATAAATAAAGGTGCTGTAAATTCTGAAGTTGAAACAGATGTAGGAAATGGAATAAAACTAACAGCAATGATAACAAATCAGTCTGTAGAAGATTTAAAACTAAAAACTGGAGATGAAATCTTCTTAATAGTAAAAGCTTCAAATGTTTTAATAGGTTTACCTGAAAATATAAAAATATCAGCAAGAAATAAAATTTTTGGTGAAATTAAAGAAATAAAAGCTGGAGCAGTAAATTCTGAAATAAAAGTATCTGTCGGGAATAACGTTTTAACTTCCATAATTCCTATTGAATCTGTAAAAGAGTTAGATTTAGAAAAAGGTAAAAAAGTTGTTGTAATTGTGAAATCTTCGGATTTTATTGTAGGAAAATTTTAAATTTTTTTGATTATTTTGGTTATATAAATCCATATATAATGGAGGTTGTTTTGAAGAAGTTTGTAGGAATCCTTTTCCTTTTTACAATAGTATTCAAACAGGTATTTGCTGGACAGATTATTGTGTATGCAGCTTCTGATTTGGTTTACTCTTTTGGAGAGATAAAAAAAATATACGAAAAACAAAACCCCCAGGACAAAATCAGAATAATATTTGGTTCATCTGGAAAAGGATATCATCAGATTTTAAAAGGTGCTCCATACGATATATTTTTTTCTGCAAATATTAAATATGTAGAGCTATTAAAAGAAAAAGGTCTTACAAAATCAAAAATAATTCTCTATGCAAAAGGAAAAATAGGTATCTGGAGTAGAAAAGACAGTGGTATAGATTTATCAAAAGGAATTTATGTAGTTTTAAATCCAGAAGTTAAAAAAATAGCCATAGCAAACTGGGAGCATGCACCTTACGGGCAGGCAGCAAAAGAATGCCTTGAATACTTTAATTTATTTAAAAAAATTAAGAAAAAATTAGTAATTGGAGAAAACATATCCCAGACAGCCCAGTTTGTTGAGATAGGAGCTGCGGATGTTGGATTTATAGCTTATTCTTTAGCCAAAAGTGATAAATTACAAAATGAAGGGAATTTCTACCTTTTACCTCAAAAATGTTATAAAACAATAAAACAGGGGGCTGTTATTTTAAAACACGCCACTTTGAACAAAGAAAGGTATAACACAGCATTAAGGTTTTTTAGATTTATAAAATCAAAAGATTGTAAAAAAATAATGAAAAAATACGGATTTTCTACAGATGAATAAAATTTACGGAAAAATTTCAAATATAGAAAGTGAAGATTATATTTCTATCGTTGAAATTAACACAGAAATAGGAAATTTTTTCAGCTTGATAGTAGAAACCCCAGAGACAGCAGATTATTTAAAAAAAGGAAAAGAAATTAATATTCTTTTCAAAGAAACTGAAGTTGAAATACTAAAGAACTGCTTTTTAGAAAAAAATCTAAATACTTTTGAAGGAAAAATTTTAAATATGAAAAAAGGAAAAGTTCTTTCAAAATTAGTTATTGAAAAGAAAGATTTAAAAATTGTATCTATTTTAACAACAAAGGCAGTTGAGATTTTAGGTATAAAAGAAAATGAAAAAATATACTTTTATGTAAAACCAAATGAGATAGTTATTGAGGCTTTATGATGGAAATAGACTGGACACCTTTTTACATTACGCTGAAACTTGCAGTTATTACAACTTTTTTACTAATTGTTATTGGAATTCCTGTTTCTTATTTTTTATCTTTTTCCAATTTCAAATATAAATCTGTGATAGAAGCATTTGTGGCATTACCTCTTGTTCTTCCGCCAACAGTTTTAGGTTTTTATTTATTAATTCTTTTCAGCAGGAAAGGTTTTTTAGGAAGTATATGGGAAAAATTATCAGGACATCAGCTTGCATTTAGTTTTGATGGACTTGTATTTGCTTCTATAATTTTTAGTTTTCCATTTATGGTTCATCCTTTGATTTCTGGATTTAAAACGGTAAGAAAAGAGTTAATAGAAGCAGCATATACTTTAGGAAAATCAAAAATCACGACACTTTTTAAAGTAATTCTTCCAAATATGAAACCAGCAATAACAACAGGAATAGTTCTGTCCTTTGCCCATACAGTTGGGGAGTTTGGAGTTGTTTTAATGGTTGGGGGAAGTATTGAAGGTGAAACGAAAGTTGTATCTATTGCTATTTACGATGCTGTAGAAAGATTAGACTACTCAACAGCCCACATTTACTCAGCAATTCTTTTTGGATTTTCATTTTTTGTTTTACTTCTTGTTTATATGCTAAACAAAAAATTTGAGGTTAAATATTGATAAAAGTTGATATTGAAAAAAAGTTAACAGGTTCAGATAGTAAATTTTTATTAAAAGTAAATTTTGAAGTCAAAGAAAATGAATTTTTAACAATTTTTGGAAAATCTGGAAGCGGGAAAACCACAATATTAAGAATTATAGCTGGACTTGAAAAACCAGATAAAGGAATAATCAAAGTAAAAGACAAAATTTATTTCAGCAGTGATAAAAACATAAACCTTCCTCCACAAAAAAGGAAAATAGGGTTTGTTTTTCAAAATTACGCCCTTTTTCCAAATATGACAGTTTATGAAAATTTAGAATTTGCAATGGAAAAGGTAAATAAAAACAAAATTGAAGAAATATTAGAAATTGTAGAACTTCAAGATTTAAAGAATAGATATCCAGATACACTTTCAGGTGGACAGCAGCAAAGGGTTGCCCTTGCAAGGGCTATAATAAGAAACCCTTTAATTTTACTTTTAGATGAACCATTATCAGCTCTTGATTTATCCGTAAGATTAAAACTACAAGATGAAATAAAAAAAATCCACAAACTTTTAAATCTAACTACAATAATGGTATCCCACGATAAACCAGAAGTTTTTAAATTATCTGATAGGGTGTTGTGGATTGATAGAGGTAAAATTATAAACTCTGGCAGTCCAAGAAAAGTTTTTATTGAAAAGGAAATTTCAGGTAAATTCTCGTTTGTAGGTACAGTTTTAGATATAAAAAAATCTG
>JALSSE010000125.1 GCA_026984415.1 Hydrogenothermaceae bacterium
GTCATGTCCCCTGTAATAACAGCCTTAGAACCAAATCCAAGCCTTGTTAAAAACATTTTCATCTGTTCTTTAGTTGTATTCTGGGCTTCATCAAGGATTATAAATGCATCATTTAAAGTTCTTCCCCTCATAAAAGCAAGGGGGGCAATCTCAATAACTTTTCTTTCTATCATATCGTTTGCTTTTTCAGCATCAACCATATCGTAAAGGGCATCGTATAATGGTCTTAAGTAGGGGTCTATTTTTTCTGTTAATGTTCCCGGTAAAAACCCTAATTTCTCTCCAGCTTCAACAGCTGGTCTTGTAAGTATTATTCTATTTACCTTCTGGTCTTTCAGATATGATACTGCAACAGCCATTGCAAGATATGTTTTTCCTGTCCCAGCTGGACCGATACCAAATGTTATGTCATTGTTTTTTATAACTTCTACATATTCCCTCTGGGTTGGTGTTTTAGCCATTATTGGCTTTTTTCTGTGTGAAAATAAAATTGTGTCTTTACTTTCAAAAACTTTTGGTGTTTTTTCTTTTTGTGTTTCTAATTTATAACCTAAAGCAAGATTTCTAACATCTGATGCTGATAGAACATGACCTACTTCAAAAAATGATTCAAGTTCTTCCATAAAGTTTTCAAATTTGTCTAATGACTCTTCATCACCTTCTGCAATTATTTTTGTCCCTCTGGCAAAAATTTTAATATCAAAAATATCAGAGAAGTATTTTAGATTTTCATCTTTTTTTCCTACAATGTTAAAAAAAGCATCGTAAGGTACTTCAACTTCTAATTTTAAAATTGTAATTACCTCCTTTCATTTAAATTTAGTACTAATTTATTCAAATAAATTATTTTTCAATAGCTTAATCAAAGGGAAAACCAGCCTTCCGGTAAATCAACAACCATTTTTCCTTTTTCTATATCTATTTCTTTTACAAATTCGTCAATAAATGGTAAATGTCTTACTTTGTCATCAACACATTTTATTATCAGGTATGCTGGATAAAGTCTGTCGTCAATTTTAATAATTTTTCCTATAATTTTTCCGTTATACTCAACATCCATATCTAAAAGCTGGAATTCGTAAAATGTATCCTTTTCAAGTTTTGGAAGTTTTTCCTTTTCTAAATAGATGTAGTGGTTTGTAAGATTTTTAGCTTTTTCCCTTACTTCAAAACCTTTGAAACGTATAAGTCCTTTTGAAGGGCTGTATTTTGAAATATTAAGGGGTTTAAATTTATTGTCAGGGGTTTTTATATAAACTGTATCTGGAAGTTTTAAATTAGGAACGTAGATATTTACCCTTAAATCACCATGAACACCGTATGTTCTATGAATTTTCCCTACAATAACATATTGGTTATCTTGCCTTTCTTGTGGCAATATTAATTTCCTCTACCCCAGCTTTTTTAGCAATGTCCATAAGGTGAACAACTTTTCCATACATAACTCTTCTATCTGCAAGTATTACTAAACTTTTATCTCCCCTTCTTTTTATGTACTCTAATATTTCATCATCACTGACTTTTTTCCTGTTTAAGTAGTAATTTCCATCTTTATCAACACTTATTTTTAAAGGCTCTGTTTTTTTAGATTCAACTGAAGCCTTTGGAAGTTCAACATTTATTGAAGACACAGGGGCTAAGGTAGCCACAATTCCTAAAAAGAGAATAATAATAAATGCAATATCAACAAGGGCAGTCATATCAATTGTAAAACTCTGACTGTCCGTCTTCATATGCTGTCTGAAATTTACTCTACTTTTTTTACCGGTAATCATTTTGTTTCCTCTTCCTCAGGAAGTTGGAGGATTACTTCTGTTATTATGTTCTCAAGCTGAAGTGCAAGATAGTTTACTCTACTTTTAAAATACCAGTATCCAGCAAGGGTTGGAATTGCAATAGATAAACCAAATGCAGTTGTTAATAATGCCTGAGATATACCTGCTGCAAGAACATCAGGGTTCCCAAGCCCTTCTATTGATAGTGCTTCAAAAACCTGTATCATTCCTGTTACTGTTCCTAAAAAACCTAACAGCGGAGAAATTGCTGCAATTGCACCGATTGCATTAATATAGGCTTCAAGTTTTGGTATTTCGGCTTTTGCCAAAGTGTCTGCAATTGCCTCAATATCTTCCCTTTTTCTTTTTCCATTAACGTAAGATTCAAGTATTCCTACTATTATGTTTGTAGCTATGCTGTCTTTTGATTTAGCAGATGCGTAAGCCTCTGTAAACTTACCTTCTTTCAAATAAAACAAAATTTCCTGTACAGTCTGTAAAGGAATAATCTTTTTTGTAGATAAAGAGTATAATCTTTCTATAATTAATGCTATTGCAAGAGCCCCTAAAAATAATAGGGGGTACATTATCGGTCCACCTTTTTGAAAAACAGAGATTACGTATTCCAAGTTAATCCTCCTTTATTTGTTACACCTTGGTAATTCTTTTAATTTAGAAACAACGATATTAAACACCTCTTCATTTGCAGTTTTCAGCAATGGTTTTATTATACATGAAGCTTCCATATCCTTACCCTGTTTTTTCAACAGGTCAGATGCTTCTAATCTTGCTTTAACGACTAACTCTTTAGCTTCTGGATACAAATATATTACATTAAGATAACTGTTTAATGCTTTGTTATCTTCACCTAATTTTTTATAAATTTCACCTAAAAGGTAATAACTTTCTGCTGCAAAATTGTAATTTTTTGTCTGAACAGCTTCTTCTAAATATTTTATAGCATCTTGTAGGTTTCCAGTGTAGTAATTTATTTTCCCTAAGTAGTAAGCTATATCGTTTCTCATTTGAGGATACTTTCTGTAAAGCTCTTCAAAATAACTTTTTGCTTCTTCATATCTTTCAAGTTTGTATAGTAGTGAACCAATTTTAAATTTGTTATTATCAGTTACAGGTAATTCCTTGTACAAAGCAAGGGCTTTTTCATAGTTCTTTTCTTCTTCATAAATTTTTGCAAGCAGTTCTTTTATTGTTATGTTAAAGCTACCTTTTGGATATAGGGTAAGGTACTTTTGAATGTACTCTTTTGTTTTTGGAATATTTCCCATTTTATAGTAAAGATAAGCAAGTCTGTAAAGGGCATATTCTGCCTCTTTTGAGTTTGTTCTAATCAGTTCCTGATAAATCTGTTCAGCTTTATCGTAATTTCCTTTTTCTGTGTAAAGTTCTGCAAGTTGTAGTTTTAATAAATTAACAAACGGATAAGTTGGATACTTCCTTATAAAACTTTCTATCTGTTTTTCCATTGATGCTGAAGAAGATTTCATTTCTAAAACAGTCAGCTGATAAGCAGCATCAATTGCTTCTGGAGTATTTGAATACTTCTGGATAAATTCCTTGTATATTCTCCTTGCAATCTTAACTTTACCTAAATTGTAATAACTATCTCCAATCCTTAAAATTGCATTTCTTGCTAAAGGATGGTTTCTGTGTTTCTTTATAAATTTCTTAAATTCTTCAATTGCCCTTTCATAATCACCTGTTGCAAAGAAAGAATAA
>JALSSE010000126.1 GCA_026984415.1 Hydrogenothermaceae bacterium
CTAAAACAAATATAGACGAATGTTTTATATCTCAAAAAAATTTAAAATGGTTTGGACATTGGATATCAAAGAAATTAATTACGTTGCTAAAGAAACTCTAAAGTATATGGTTGAGAAAGCAATTCCAATATCACCTGAAAATTACAACAAATGGTATGATGTTTTCTTTGAAGCAATTTCAGATGGAATTCCCCTAACAGATTTAAACATTATGGGATTGTATAAGGAGAAATATTCAGAAGACTACAATATTCAGGAAGAAGAAGATTATATAGGAGAACCAATACCTGAAATTAAATTCAAGAAAGTCCTAAAAAGGGTAGATAACACAATTTTAGAAGTAATAAAAACCCTTGATGACCACAAAAATAAAATTGAAAAAAGCAAAGAAATTCTTGACGAAGAAGATGATAAAGAAAGGATAAAAAATATACTAAATGAAATGCTCCTTGAATATGAGAAATTAAAACAAAAATTTGAAACCCACCACAAACAAATAGAAAATATCCAGTACTCTCTTAACGAAATTAAAAAGTCTGTGTTTACAGATGAACTTACCGGTTTACTTTCCCAGTCTGAATTTGAAAGAATTATAAGAGAACTGATAGAAAACAAAGAAGAATTTTCAACTATTGTTATAAGGATTGATTCTTTAGGCTCCATAGAAAAAATTTATGGAAAAGAAGCTTCAGATTTAGTAATTAAAAAAGTCTCTCAACTTTTACTTAAAAGTTTAAGGGCTGGGACACCTATATTTAGATTGGAAGAAGATGAATTTGGGGTTTTGCTTGTAAAAGCAGACATAGAACACGCAGAAGATATTGCAAATAGACTGAGAAAATTAATTGAAAATAAAGAATTTATATACAACGGAAAAGTTATAAGAATACAGGCGACTTTCGTCCTGACAAAATCTCTGGAAAACGAAACATTTGAAGAATTTGAAGAAAGAATTCAACAGGCTTTCAAAGAATAAATCTCAAAATCTCAAATTAATCAATGATTTACACAAAAATATTACAAACTATTATATAATTAGTTTGATTTCTAAATAATTTAACTTATTTTTATCAAAAACTTATTAAGGAGTAATATGATTGATAGAAAAAGTTCCTTTATCTGTTGCAATAATAACTTATAACGAAGAAGAAGATTTACCAAGAACTTTAGATAGTGTAAAAGATATTGCATCTGAAATTGTAATAGTTGATTCCCATTCAACAGATAGAACAAGAGAAATTGCCAAATCCTATGGAGCTAAAGTGTATGAAGAAGATTGGAAAGGATTTGGTGAGCAAAAGAATTCAGCTCTCAAAAAATGTACTCAACCGTGGATTTTGTCAATTGATGCAGATGAAGTTGTTTCACCTGAACTTCAGGAATCAATTGTTAAAGAAATAAAAAACCCTAAATTTGACTGTTATGAAGTAAACAGGAAAAATTTTTATGTAGGTAAGTTTTTAGAACATGTGTGGTTTCCAGAGTGGAGATTAAGACTATTTAAAAATGGAAAAGCAAGGTTTGAAGGGGAAATCCACGAAACTATTAAATGTGAAGGAAAAGTAGGAAGGTTAGAAGGTTTACTTTACCATTATTCTTATAAAAACTTAGAAGAACATTTCAGTAAATCACTTAAATATGCAAAAATTTCAGCAGAAATAGAATTCAAAAAAGGAAAAAAGTTTAGACTCCATAAACTATTTTTAAACCCATCGTGGGTTTTTTTTAAAATGTATTTTTTAAAAGGAGGAATATTAGACGGAATAAGAGGTTTATCTATTGCAAAAACATACTCTTACGCTAAATTTTTAAAATATTTGTTTTTATGGGAATTGGAGGAAAAAAATAAGAATGCCAGAAGTTAGTGTTATTATTCCCACTTTTAATGCAGAAAAGTATATTAAAGACGCAATTGATTCTGTTTTAAAACAGACATTTCAGGATTTTGAAATAATTATTGTTGATGACTGTTCAACAGACAATACAGAAAAAATAATTTTTGAAAATTTTAAAAAAGAGATTGAATCTGGAAAAATAAGATATTTTAAAAACGAAGAAAACCAGTGCAGAACTTTTACTGCCAACAGAGGGGCTAAAGAAGCTAAAGGAAAATACCTATTTTTTTTAGACGCTGATGACCTGTGGAAAGAAAATCATATTGAACTCCTTTTAAAAGAGATAAAAAAGCCTGATGTTGATATCGTTTATGCGTTACCTCGGATTTTTATTGATGAAAATGGAAATGTTAAAAGAATTTCTAAAAAAAAGATAGAAAAAGACATTGATAAAATAATATTTTCTTCAAGGATAGGATTTCCTTCAGCAACTGCCTTTAAAAAAGAAAGTTTCATTTATTACGATGCAGAATGCAAATACAGAGGTGATATAGAACTTTTAATCAGGGCAAGGTTAAAAGGACAAAATATAAAAATAGTTGATACAAATACAGTAATGATAAGAGAGCACAATGCACCCCATAGAATGAGTAAAACAGAGAATTTTTATAAGTTTACTTTAAGACTTCACCAGCTATATATAGAAAAAGTACCAGAAAAATATAGGAAGTACTTTCTTTTCCATGTTGGAGAAATAGCATTCAGATTTGGGGATTTACCTACCGGTTGGAAAATGGTCTTAAGGGCAATAAAAGAAAATCCATCTATACTTACAGATAAATATTTCCTCTTATCCCTGTTAAAAAGAGGGTTCAGAATAGACAGATATATAAAAAGGAAAATGGCTTTACAAAGCCATTAACCATTAAGAAGCTTTTACATAAAGGTAAGCCATTACTATAAATAAAAGTACAGGAACTGTAAAAATTACATATTTTGCATTCTTTTCATAAAAATTGTATATTTTGTCTATCATTTTAATATTCTCCTACGGATACAACTGTTCTCCAGTTTCTGGGTCATAAATAAATATGGCGTCAACAGGACATACTTCTGCTGCCCTAAAAATTTCCTCTTCTTCATCTTCTGTTAAATCAAGGATAACTTCCTGTCTTCTTTTTTCTGCAACTTCCTGAAATAATTCTTCTTTATCTTTACCTGGTTCTAAAACAACAGCTTTATGCCTTTTATCTAATTCTATATATTTAGTTTCTTCAGCACATGGTCCAATTCCTTCACATATTACCCTATCAATAACAACTTTAAGTTTGCCCATTTTTTCCTCCTAAATGTTTTAATGATAATATATTATATACCCTGTCAAAATTAAATTATGAGAAAAATTACAGAATGAAAAAAAATTTAATATTAGCTACTATAAGCGGTCTATTAATTGCCTTTTCACTACCTAAATTTTATCTGCCTTTTTTATTTTTAATAGGATTTTATATTTTTTTAAAATTAATAGTAGAAAACGATATAAAAAAAGCATTTTTGTACTCAACTTTAGTTGGTTTTTCCTTTTCTATATTTTCTTTTTACTGGATTAATTACTCTGTTGTTTATTACGGAGATGTATCAATATTTGTTGCCATACCTTTATTTATTTTATTTTCA
>JALSSE010000127.1 GCA_026984415.1 Hydrogenothermaceae bacterium
ATTACTATAAAGAAAAAGAAAGATGTTTAATCTGTGACGAAATCAATCAGGAACTAAAAGAAGTAAAAAGGATTATTTATGAAAATGATAGTTTTGTAATTTTCTGCCCTTACGCATCTTTATTTCCATTTGAGATAAAAATTGTTCCAAAATTCCATTCCCACGATTTTACACAAATAAATGACAAACAGATGAATGACCTTTCTGATGCAACAAGAACAGCTGTAAATAAACTTTATAAAACCCTTGTAAACCCACCATTTAACATGGTTTTATACACATCTCCACCAATTAGGGAAATTCCATCAAAAATAGACTATTTTTATCATATAGACAAATTTTACCACTGGCATATAGAAATATTACCAAGAATTGCAACGCTGGCAGGTTTTGAACTGGGGACTGGATACTATATAAATCCCACACCTCCAGAAGATGCGGCTAAATTCTTACGGGAGGTTTTATTATGAAGGTGGCATTTATTGCAAGTGAAGCTTATCCTTTTGCAAAAACAGGTGGTCTTGGAGATGTTGCAGGAACACTTCCTAAATTTATAGCGAAAGAAGGACTGAAAGTTATTTTAATGTTGCCCCTTTACAAAACTATAGACAGACAAAAACACGGAATAGTTAAGACAGATATATCTTTTAACATTACATTAAATGGTCAGGTTTATCCATTTACAGTTTATAAACTAAAAGATTCTGTAAAATGCTACTTTTTTCACAATTCGGCACTTTTTGATAGGGATTACATTTATGGACCACCAGAAGGGGGATACCCTGATAATGACATCAGATTTGGTGTGTTTTCCCACGCAGTTTTAGAATTCCTCAGAAAAACCGGATTTACTCCAGATATTATCCATGCAAATGACTGGCAAACTTCACTTGTTCCTGTCCTATTAAAAGATAAATTTAAATATAAAGATATATTCCCTGATGTTAAAACAGTTCTAACAATACACAACATTGCATATCAGGGTATTTTTGATAAAACAACAATGGAAAAGTTAGAGCTTGGCTGGCATTTATTCACAATGGAAAAATTAGAATTCTGGGACAAGGTAAATTTTTTAAAAGGCGGAATAGTTTTTAGTGATGCTCTGACTACTGTAAGTCCTACATACGCAAAAGAAATATGTACACCAGAATACGGATACGGGTTAGACGGAGTTTTAAGAACCCACTGCCACAAACTTTACGGAATACTAAATGGAATTGATTACTCAATATGGAATCCAGAAACAGACCCTTACATATATGAAAATTACTCTTATAAAGATTTAGCAAACAAACACATAAACAAAAAAATGTTTTTAAAAGAATTTAACCTTCAAGGTGAAGAAAAACCTCTTTTTATTTTTATAAATAGATTAACTTACCAAAAAGGGGTAGACCTTCTCATTGAAAGTATGGATAAAATGGTTTATGGACTAAAAGATACAGCAAATTTTGCCTTTTTAGGTTCTGGAGAAAAGAAATACAACGAATACTTTAAAAGTATTGAAAATAAATTTTCCAATATATTTGTAAAAGTTGGTTATGACGAACCTTTAAGCAGAAAGATGTATGCAGCAGCAGATTTTCTCCTTATGCCTTCAATATTTGAGCCTTGCGGTTTAAACCAGATGATTGCCATGAGGTATGGAACAATTGTAATTGCAAGAAAAACTGGAGGATTAGCCGATACAGTAAAAGACATATCAGAGCCAAATGGATATGGTATACTTTTTGAAAAACCGGATAAATTTCAGTTTGAAAACGCCATTGACAGAGCAATAGATTTATACAGAGATTCTGTAAAATTTTCAAAATTGTGTGAACTGGTTTCAACCCTTGATTTTTCATGGGAGGCTTCAGCAGCAAAATACATAAGACTTTATGAATCTTTAAAATTTGGATAAGGGAGGTTAAAAAAATGGAAACATTGACAAAAAAAGAACTGTATGAAATTGCAAAAAAACTCAATATAAAAGGAAGGTCAAAGATGACAAAAAAGAGATTAATTGAGGCAATAAAAGAATTTGAGGAAAAGAATATTGAAGAGGCTTATAAAATTGAAGAAAAATTAGCTAACGAACTAAATAATGAAGAGATAAAAGAAGATATTTTAATAGCTGAAAGTCTAAAAGAAGATAATTTCTCAAGTAAAACACACCTTTTAAAAGAAGACGCAACAGAATCCCAACCAATAGAAAATAAATACATAAAAGAAGACTATCCAATTCCAGAAAGGTACAACATTGATAAAATAGTTTTACTTCCAGTTGACCCTTCAAAACATTTTGTATACTGGGAATTAAAAGATGAAACTTTAAAAGATTTAAAAAACAAATATTCAGAAATAACTTTTGCTATAAAACTATATGAAAATAATAAAGAAGCACTGACTTTAGAAATAAGCTCTCCGACTGGAAGCTATTACATACACTACCACGCACCTTTTGAAAAACTCTACGCAGCAATAGGAATTGTAGTAGATGGTCAGTTTATTCCAATTGCCCTGTCTAAAGAAATATACGTTCCTTCTGATGAGATATCAGAATTTTCTGAAGAAGAAATATGGATGACAAAAGTAAAAGAGTGGAAAGAGATAATATCAAAATCCTATGAAAAAGATTTATCTCTGGCAAGTTCAGAGCAGCCATTTAAAAAAATGATAGAAACACTTATAGAAAACCACGTTAAAAAAGCTATATCATCTACGGAGAATTTAAAATGAAAGGATACTGGATACCAGTTTTACATTCGCACCTTCCATATGTTAAACACCCAGAATACGACTATTTTTTAGAAGAACACTGGTTATTTGAAGCCATGACAGAAACATACATTCCTCTACTTATGAATTTAAAAAAATTAGAGGAAGAAAATGTTGATTTTAGATTAACAACATCAATTACACCACCTCTTGCTGAAATGCTTGCAGATGAATATTTACAAAACCAGTATGAAAAATATCTTTTAAAACTTATAGAGCTTACAGAAAAAGAAATAGAAAGAACAAAAAATGACCCTGTATTTAATAAATTAGCCTATTTCTATAATAAAAGATTGAACGATATACACAACTTTTATAATGGATTTTTAAATGGAAACGTTTTAAATGGATACAGATATTTTAAGAATAAAGGAAAATTAGAGTTAATCACATGCGGAGCAACCCACGGATTTTTGCCGTTATTATCTGTAAATGAATCTGCTGTTGAAACCCAGATAAGATTGGCAGTTGAGACCCACGAAAAGCATTTTGGAGAAAAACCAAAAGGGATATGGCTTCCTGAATGTGCGTACTACAAAGATTTAGACAAAATTTTGTCTAAATACGGTATTGAATTTTTCTTTTTAGATTCCCATGGGATAGTTTTCGGTAAGCCAGCTCCAAAATATGGGGTATTTGCCCCTGTTTACACTCCAGAGGGGGTTGCAGCTTTTGGCAGAGACCCAGAATCTTCAAAACAGGTGTGGAGTTCAAAAGAAGGATATCCAGGAGAC
>JALSSE010000128.1 GCA_026984415.1 Hydrogenothermaceae bacterium
TACAGCTCCACATGTTTCATCTTTATAACTATCTAACACATCTTGAAGATTAAACCAGTCTTCACCTATATAGATTTGTGGTATCGTTGGATTTTTTTCTAACATTTTCTACCCATTTCTCTAAATTTTCTAATATCTATATTCTTTTTATAACATCCTGTACCTAAATAATAAAGTAGGTCTAAAAAACTTTCTTTATCAATATAACCAGGTATCTTATAAAGTACCTGATATTTCTGGTCTCTATCAAAAACTATGATTGTTGGATATCCTGTTATTCTATAAAGATACGCTAAAATCTGTTCGTTAACTTCCTTTTTTTCTGGAGGGTCTATTACAGTTCTACTACCATTTACATCAACTATTGCGATTTCAACATTGTTTTTTATTGCCGCCTCTTTAACCTTTAAATCTGATAATACTTCTTTATTCAACCTTTCACAATATTTACATGTTTCAGATTCAAAAATTATTATAAGGTACTTTCCTTTTTCCATAGCATTTTTTATAACAGGATACGGGTCTACTGCAAATTTATCAGATTTAGCCTCTTCTTTTTTTGTACAGCCTAAAAACGAAAACGTTAAAATAAATATTAAAACTAAAGATATGTATCTCATACTTATCTCCTTTTATAACAATTTTTCTAAAGCCTTTTTTATCCTATTTAAACCTTCTTTTATGTTCTCCATAGATGTTGCATATGACATTCTAATATATCCCTCTTTTCCAAAAGCTGAACCAGGAACTACAGCCACTTTTGCTTCTTCTAATAGATAAGATACAAGGTCTAAGTCGTTTTTTATATTTCCCTTTATATAAAAAGATAGATTAGGGAATATATAAAAAGCTCCTTCAGGTTTTGGACATGTGATTCCTTCTATTTTACTAAGTTCATTTAAAATAAAATCTCTTCTTTTTTTAAACTCTTCTCTCATCATTGCAGGGAATTTTCCGTTATCCTTTAGTGCCTCTAATGCTCCATATTGAGCGAAAGATGTAGGGTTTGAAATAGTTTGACTTTGTATATTTGTAATTGCTTTTATATATTTTTCTGAAGCAGCAACCCAACCAAGCCTCCAACCTGTCATAGAATACGATTTGGAAAAAGCTCCAACTGTGAAGGTTATTGATTTAATTTCCTCTGATAATGATGCAATACTTACATGTGGTTTTTCATATGTAAACTCTTCATAGCATTCATCAGAGATTATTAAAATATTGCTTTCCAAGCATATTTCACCTATTTTTTTTAATTCGTCTTCAGGAATAACTGCTCCTGTTGGATTTGATGGAGTGTTTAACACAAGTGCTTTTGTTTTTGGAGTAATTGCATCTTTTAGCCTATCAGCAGTTAATATAAAATTTTCTTCTTCAGATAGTTCTAAAAAAACAGATTTTCCATCACAAAGGGCTATTTGCTCTGGATATGAAACCCAATAAGGAGATGGTACAATAACTTCATCACCAGGATTTAATATAGACGCAAAAATCTCGTATAAACCCATTTTAGCTCCAGGAACAACAATAACTTCAGAAACAGAATAATTAATTTTATTTTTAATTCTTAATTTTTCTTTTATTGCTTCTCTAAGTTCTGGAATCCCTGCAGATGGAGTATACTTGGTTTTTCCCTCTTTTAAGGCTTTTATAGCTCCTTCTTTTACATAGTCTGGTGTATCAAAATCAGGTTCTCCAGCACCAAACCCTATAACATCAATTCCTTTCTGTTTTAATTCCTTAGCTTTGGCTGTAATTGCAAGAGTAGGAGATGGTCTTAGGTTTTGAACTCTTTTAGATAATTCCATTTACTACCTCAAAAAATTTTTTAGGTTTTAATATTATACAAAGATTATTTTTTTGATATAGAAAGCTTTTTAAGAATATTCTTCATATCTTCATCTCTTGCAAAATCTATAGGTTTTTTCCCATCAATTGTTTTTGCATTAATATCTGCTCCTTTTTCTATCAGCATTTTAACTATCTCTTTCTCATTATAGTCAACAGCAATATGTAAAGGTGTAAACCCTTTTTTGTCTTTTTTATTAGGGTTAGCTCCCTTTTCAAGTAAATAATTAACTACTTCTTTTCTTCCTTCTATAATTGCATACTCAAGAGGTGTATGTTCTTTTAAATCTACACTATCTATTTTTGCTCCATGTGATACCAGATAATCTACTATCTCCTTATGTCCCTTTAACGAAGCAAGATGAAGAGGTGTTATATTCCCAGAGTTTATGTCAGCGCCACTTTTTACGAGTATTTTTACAACTTCCAAATTTCCCCAGAACGAAGCTTCATGTAAAGGAGTTTTATCGTATAAGTCTTTTACGTTAACCTTTGCACCTTTTTTTATAAGGTAATCAACTACATATGGATTTCCTTTCCATGATGCTACGTGTAAAGGAGTCTGACCAAATCTATCTTTAGCATTAACATCTGCACCTTTTTCTATTAAAAGCTTTACTATTTCTAACTTTCCGCTTTTTACTGCATAATGTAAGGGAGTTTGACCAAATCTGTTTTTAGCATTAACATTCGCTCCTTTTTCTATTAAAAGTTTTACTAAGTCTATATTTCCTTTCCACGAAGCAGTATGAAGAGGAGTATCTTTTTTTGCATTGAGTTTATTTATCTGTTTACCTTGAATTATTAATGATTTTGCTTTGAAAAACTGGTCATGTTTTATTAGTTGATGTATATCTTCTTGCGAAAATCCATAATTAAAAAGCAAAAGAACTAAAAATATATATACAAATTTCATCTTTAATCCTCCCTATACTTCCTGTATAATAGCACCTTTTTTATCTATATCTAAAATTTTAAATTCTCCATTAATCTTACATTTTTCAAGAGCATTTAACATAGAACTACCTATTTTTTCAAAGTTTTCTTTTGCTAAAGCAACTATACTGGTTCCTGCACCGCTTAAAGCTACTCCTAATGCCCCTTCTTTATAAGCTGAGCTTAAAATTTTATCAAAACAAGGAATTAAAGTTTTTCTATAGGGTTGGTGTAGTTTATCTTCCATAGCTACTTTAAATAAATCATATCTCCTGTTTACTACAGCACACACAAAAAGAGAGGCTTTTTGTATATTTGAAACTGCATCTTCAAAAGGTACAGTTTCAGGTAGGACTTTTCTTGCTTCTTCGGTTGAGAGTTTTATTTCTGGTATTAAAACAACTGTTTTTATATCTTTAGGAAAATCTAACTGTTGATAATAAGTTTTTTCTGTGTCTTTCAAAGCTACAACAAAATTTCCTTTCCATGCAGGTAGTAAATTATCTGGGTGTGGTTCAAATTTATAAGCTATTTGAAAGAAATCCTCGTCTGTAAGTTTTTTTCCTAGAATCTTATAAGCAGTTAATATAGCTCCAACAATTGCCGTAGCACTGCTTCCAAGCCCCCTAGCCACAGGAACTTTATTAAACTGCTTTATATATAAAGGAGGAAGGTTTTTATTTTCTTTCTTAAAGATATATTCAATTACCTGT
>JALSSE010000129.1 GCA_026984415.1 Hydrogenothermaceae bacterium
TCATTTTAAGAATTTTAATTCTATAAATAGTTTAGCTCCATCCCTAACTAATTTTGCCGAATCTGTAACCAGTAAACTTGGGTCTGTTGTTCTTGATATGATTTCTTCGTCAAACCAGTTTACACTTTTTCCGCTTAAAGCTTCTGTCGCCTGTCTTGAAGCATCTACAAAATCATAATAGGCTTTTGGATTATACCCTTCTTCTAAATCAAAAATTATTTCAATTTTGGGGGTATCCCTTCCACTTGTTATTACATGTAGATGTTTATCTGAATAGTCCCATCCTTTTCCTTTTCTTAATCCATAAACAGATTCATGGACTGTTATATCACCCATTTTAACCCACGAGAAATCACCATCTCTATTTGAATCGTAGAAATAATACGTGTCTGCAACAAATGCAGAGGCAAATTTACCTTTTGTTTCTTTTAGTTCTTTTTTATTTAAAATTTCTACTTTTACGTTTTTATCTTTAAAAATCTTTATTAACTCTTTTTTGTTAATATTATCACCATATGAAACTGCCGAGATAACTAACACAGTTAAAAAGCTAAAAAACCATTTAAAATTACCCATTTATAATATCCTCATTTATATAATATTCTAATTTTATATAAATAATTATATATTCATTTTTATATTCTTTCAATATCTATAAAACCTTAATTTTAGAAGCTGCTAATTTGGCCTTTTCTCTTGCTTCTTTAACATCTTTTCCTGTTGCAAGTGCAACACCCATTCTTCTTTTCGGTCTTGATGTTGGTTTTCCAAATATTCTTATTTTTGTGTCAGGAATAGATAAGGCTTCTTCAACTCCTATGTATTTTGGAGCAACTTTTTCTTTAGTTCCGTGAAAACAGTATGAAGCTCCCGGAGAAATGAGTTTTATATTTATAGGCAAACCTAATATTGCCCTTAAATGTATTTCAAACTCTGACATATTCTGGGAAACCATTGTAACCATACCAGTATCGTGGGGTCTTGGAGATATTTCGTTAAACCATACTTCATCTCCTTTTACAAAAAGTTCACATCCAAAAATTCCATAACCGCCTAACTCATCAGTTATTTTTTTTGCAATCTCTTTTGATTTTTCTAAAGCTTTTTCTGTCATTTCTTGTGGTTGCCAGCTTTCGTAGTAATCTCCATTTACCTGTATGTGTCCAATTGGTTCACAGAACAATGTTCCTTGTTTTTTTGTTCTCACTGTAAGTAATGTTATCTCAAAATCAAAATCAATAAATTCCTCTATAATAACTTCTTTTCCTTTTCCTCTTGCATTTTTCTGGGCATATTCCCATGCTTCTTCTATTTGACTTTCACTTTTTACAATTGATTGTCCTTTTCCAGATGAACTCATAACAGGTTTTACAACGGCAGGTAAACCTATTTCTTTTATTTTTTCTTTGAATGTTTCAAAATCTGATGCAAATGCATATTTTGATGTTTTTAGACCTACTTTTTCAGCGGCTAACCTTCTGATTCCTATCCTGTCCATTGTGTAATTTACTGCTGCTGCACAGGGAATGACTGTAAAACCTTCTTTTTCCAAATCTATTAATGACTGGGTATTAATTGCTTCTATTTCAGGCACAATAAAATCAGGTTTTTCCCTGTAAACAATATCTTTAATCATTTCACCATTTAACATATCTATAACATAAGATTTATGGGCTACCTGTCCGGCAGGGGAGTTTTGATACCTATCTACCGATATAACTTCTATTCCATACCTCATAGCTTCAATAGTAAATTCTTTTCCAAGCTCTCCACTGCCTAAAAGGAGTATTTTTGTAGCATTACTTGATAAAGGGGTTCCTATTTCCATACTTACCTCTCCTTTTCTTCTTTGTATTTTTTATGGGCTTCTTTTACTACTTTTTGTATTTTTGTATAATCAAAAATTTTTTTATTTTCTGTTTTCTTTCTCAAATAACACAGGAATTCTATATTTCCTTCTGGTCCCCATGTTTCTGAGAAATCTATATCAATTATCTCAAAACAACTATTTTCTAAACCTTTAATGACATTTAAAATAGCCTTTTCGTGAAGCTCTGGTTCTTTGACAACTCCATTTCTAACTTCTTTTTTTGATAACTCAAACTGTGGTTTTATAAGTATAATTCCTTCTGCATTATCTTCCAATAAAACACACAGATTAGGTAGTATTTTTAGAATTGATATAAAAGAAACGTCTGATACAAAAAAATCAATTTTTTCTGGGATTTCCTTTTCAGTTAAGTACCTTGCGTTTGTTTTTTCAAGGGATACTACTTTTGGATTATTTTTTAATTTTTCGTGTAGTTGATTTTTTCCAACATCTACAGCATAAACTTTTTTTGCCCCATTTTGAATTAAACAATCGGTAAAACCTCCTGTAGAAGAGCCAATATCAATACAGATTTTATCTTTAACATCAGGTTTAAAACTTTTTAGACCTTTTTCTAATTTAAAACCACCTCTTGATACATAGGGCATTTTTTGCTTTATAAATATTTTTGATGAGGTTTTAACTTTTGTTCCAGGTTTGTCTATTTTTTGATTATCAACATAAACTACGCCACTCATAATAAGCCTTTGGGCTTTTTCTCTACTTTCAACAAGTCCTTTTTCAGATAGGAGTTTATCTAACCTTTCTTTTTTTTCTGCCATATTTTGATATTTGAGGATTACACTTTTTTGTAAACTTTCCTTTTGAATAAATCTTTAGGGGATGTAATTCTTTCTATGAATAGTTTTCCTTTTAAGTGGTCAAGTTCATGTTGAATTACAACTGCTTCAAAGCCTTCTGTATCAAAAGTTATAATATTTCCATTTCTGTCTAATGCTTCAACTTTTATCCAGTTGTACCTTTTTACATTACCAGTATAATCAGGGACACTCATACATCCTTCACGGATTATTATTTCACCTTCTTTATCTATAATTTTTGGGTTTGATAAAACCATTAATCCGTGGTTTAGCTTGTTCTTTTTGTGTTTATACTCAGAAGCGTCAATTATTATTGTCTGGATATGTTTATTTACCTGTGGAGCAGCAATACCAACTCCTCCCGGCGAATTGTACATTGTGTAAATTAAGTTATCAGTAAATTCCTGAAATTCTTTACCAAAGTCCTTTACTTCTTCTGAAACTTTTTTTAATCTTTCATCAGGGTAAGTTAGTATCTCTAATTTTTTCATTTACATCTCTACCGTTTCTACTTTTTCTAAAGAAATATCTATATTCATTTCATCTTTTAATTTTTCTATATCTTTTTCTAAATCTTCAATGTTTGTAATTTTAGGCACTTCTGCTTCAATTGCCATAACATATAAATCTTTACTTTTTTCTGTACGTAAATCTGATATATTTATATTTTTATCAGCAAGCAGTTTTGATACTTTATAAACTATTCCCGGTTTATCTGCACCGTAAACTATCAAATTGTAAATTTCTCCAACTTCTTTTTTTCCTTCAATTGTTTCCTCAGGAATTTCTTTTACATTGATA